>CAUJJO010000119.1 GCA_963205125.1 Pseudomonadota bacterium
GTCGGCGGGGGTTCGTGTTGGATTTTTCCCCATTGTGTTTATAGGCAAAGACCTGACCCCAACTCACTCCAGCGCCTGCACGCGCGCGACGCGCCAGCCGGGGTCGCTGCGGTGCAGGCGGGCGAGCATCCAGAGTTCGCGGAAGGGCAGCGGCGGGACGTCGTGGCGTTCGCGGATGAGGCCGGAGAACTCGACGCAGGCGAGTTGGGCGTCGACGAGGGTCTCGAGCGAGAGCAGGCGCGCCTCGAGGTGCAGGACTTCGGTGTGGTTGGGCGCGTCGCCGCGCTCGGCGAGCTGGGCGCGCAGTTCCTCGAACAGGTGTTCGGTGGCGAAGGTGGCGAGTGCGGCGAGGTCGCCGCGGTCCCAGGCGCGCTGCACGCCGATGAAGCCGCGCCGTGCGACTTCGAGGAAGGCTTCGACGTCCCAGGGCGGCGGGGGCGGCAGCGGCCGGCGCTTGCCGCGCGCGTCGGCGGGGTCGGACGAGGCGTGGGGCGAGGCGTGGGGCGGCAGAGGCGGTGGCGGCGGCGGGCCGCTGGCAAGCCGCCGCTGCGTGGCGAGCAGGCGCTGGCGCAGCTGGCTCAGCACCGCACCCCCAGGTGCAGCGCGACCGCTCCGGCGGCAAGGTTGTGCACGTCGACATGGCCGAAGCCCGCCGCCTTCATCATGCCCTTGAGCGTGGCCTGGTCGGGGTGCATGCGGATCGATTCGGCGAGGTAGCGGTAGCTGTCCTCGTCCTGCGCGACCCACTTGCCGATGCGCGGCATGAGGTGAAAGGAGTACCAGTCGTAGGGCTTGCGCAGGGGCTCGGCGATCTGCGAGAACTCGAGCACGAGCAGCCGGCCGCCGGGCCGCAGGACGCGCGCCATCTCGGCGAGTGCGGCGTCCTTGTGCGTCATGTTGCGCAGGCCGAAGGCGACGCTGACGAGGTCGAAGCTGGCGTCGGCGAAGGGCAGGTGCTCGGCGTCGCAGGTGAGCGTGGGGACGACGACGCCGCGGTCGAGCAGGCGGTCGCGGCCCACGCGCAGCATGGCTTCGTTGATGTCGGTCAGCACGACCAGGCCCTGCGTGCCGACCTTGGATGCGAAGGCGCGCGCGAGGTCGCCGGTGCCGCCGGCGATGTCGAGCACCTTGTCGCCCGGGCGCAGGTTCGCGACCGCCACCGCGTAGGTCTTCCAGAGGCGGTGCAGGCCGAACGAGAGCAGGTCGTTCATGAGGTCGTAGCGCGTGGCCACGGAGTCGAAGACGCCGCGCACGCGGCCGGCCTTCTCGCGCTCGTCGACGGTCTCGAAGCCGAAGTGGGTCTGGCTCATGGGGGTGCGCCTGTCAGTGCTTGCCGGCGATCGGCGCGGGCCCGCCGCAGCCCGAGGCCGGCGCGTCCTTGCTGCGCACGACCTTGACGCCGGGCGGCCTGGCCATCGAGGCGTCGCGGTCCAGGCCAGCCTCGGCTAGGCGCCGCTCGTAGCGCGCCCAGAGTTCGTCCTGGTCGGCGCCGAGGTGGTAGAGGTACTCCCAGGTGAAGAGGCCGCTTTCGTGGCCGTCGGAGAAGCGCGGCTGCATCGCGTAGTGGCCGATCGGCGTGATCTCGGTGATCGTCACCTGGCGCTTGCCGGTCTGCAGCACTTCCTGCCCGGGGCCGTGACCCATGACCTCGGCCGACGGCGAGTAGACGCGCATGAGCTCGAAGGGGATGCGAAAGCTCTGCCCGTCGTCGAAGCCGATCTCGAGCACGCGCGAGGTCTGGTGCAGGGTCAGCGCCAGCGGTTGGGGGGCGGGTTTCGGTGCAGCCATGGGGAGCGCGGCGGCGCGCGGCGCCGGGTTGGAGTGGCAAGGATCGCGCAGTCTAGCCAGCGCCGCGCAGGCGGCGGCCGGCGCACCCTCGGCAGGCAGGGGCTTTGAAGGCAGGCGCCGCCGCAAGGCGGGGCCGGCGGCGGCGGCGGCGGCGGCGCAGAAACAATGCGTTACGGCTGAGACGCTTCACACCCGGCACCCCCCCTTCATTCAGGGGGGGGCGATTCGCCTGGATCGGTCGAGAATCGCCCTCCAGGAAGCTGGCACGTGGTATCGCCGCGGTCACGGGCCTGGAGCCGGCACAGGAGGGGTCATCATGAAACTGCATTCGATCTGGGCGGCAAGCGCGCTGGCGCTCGGTGCCGTGGGCGCGCAAGCCGACACGACGACGACCTGGGGGGCGCACGGCCCGGTCGAGATCGGCGTCAGCGTGGTCTTTGGTTCGTTCACCGACTACTTCACCTTCGACATCGCGCCCGACAGCCATTGGGTGTCGAGCACCGCGGTCGCGAACAACCTCGGCGGCGGCACGGTGCTGAACATCAGCGGCGGCCAGTATTCGCTCTGGTCGATGGGCGCCGATGCCGGCGTCGGCGGCAGCGACGACGTGCAGCTCGGCGGCAACTGGAGCTTCGACGGTACGTCGGGCAACACCACGAATTCGGTGCTGCTGGCGCCCGGCAAGTACTTCTACAAGGTGACCGGCGTGGGCGACGGCAGCTACAGCCACGGCGGCATGTACACGCTCACCTCGACCATCATGCCCGTCCCGGAAACCGAGACCTGGGCGATGATGCTCGCAGGCCTTGGCATGCTGGGCTTCCTCGCCGCGCGTCGGCGCCGCGACGACTGAGGGCAAGCGCCTGCGCCGCACCCTGCTGCGCGCGGTCAGGCGAACGAGCGCGAACAAGCGCGAACGAGGGCGAGCCCACGGGCTCGCCTTTTTCGTGGCGCGTGCCCACGCGGCCGCAGCCCGCGGCCCGCAGCCCGCGCTCGCCGCTCAGACGAGCACGCGCTCGATGCCGCCGGCATGCGCCTTGGCGACGAAGTCCTCGAGCCAGGTCGGCCCGAGGATGTGGCGCGCCATCTCGATGACGATGTAGTCGGCTTCGAGCAGGCCGCTGCTCAGGTCGTCCTGGTAGCGGTGCAGGCCTTGCAGGCAGCTCGGGCAGGAGGTGAGGATCTTCAGGTTCTGCCCGGGCGCCACCGCGCCGCTGGCGCGCAGCGTGGCTTCGGCGCGGCGGATCTCCTCCTCCTTGCGAAAGCGCACCTGGGTGGCGATGTCGGGGCGGCCCACGCCCAGCGTCCCGCTCTCGCCGCAGCAGCGCTCGCTCTTCACCACGTTCTCGCCGACGAGCGCGCGCACGGTCTTCAGGCTGTCCTGCTGCTTCATCGGGTCGTGGCAGGGCTCGTGGTAGAGGTAGCCGCCGGCGCTGTCGACGCCGCCGGGCAGGGTGATGCCCTTCTCCAGCAGGTACTCGTGGATGTCGACGATGCGGCTGCCGGGGAAGATGCGCGGGAAGTCGTAGTCCTGCAGCTGGTCGTGGCAGGTGCCGCAGCTCACGACGACGGTCTTGATGTCGAGGTAGTTGAGCGTGGTGGCGACGCGGTGAAAGAGCACGCGGTTGTCGGTGACCAGCTTGTCGGCCTTGTCGAACTGGCCGGCGCCGCGCTGCGGGTAGCCGCAGCAGAGGTAGCCCGGGGGCATCACCGTCTGCACGCCGGCATGCCAGAGCATGGCCTGCACCGCAAGCCCGACCTGGCTGAAGAGGCGCTCGCTGCCGCAGCCGGGGAAGTAGAAGACGGCCTCGCTGTCGGCGCTGGTGCGCGCGGGGTCGCGCAGGATGGGGACGGTCTCGCGGTCCTCGATGCCCAGCAGCGCGCGCGCGGTGCGCGTGGGCAGGCCGCCGGGCATCTTCTTGTTGACGAAGTGGATGACCTGCTCGCGCAGCGGCGCCGTGCCGACGGTGGCCGGCGGCGCGGCAGTCTGGGCCCGCGCGATCGGCGCGAGCACGCGGCTGGCCAGGCGCTGCGCCGGGAAGCCGACGCCGACCATGGCGCTGCGCATGAGCTTGATGGTCTGCGGCTGCGTGGCGCTCAGGAACATCATCGCCGCGGCCTTGCCCGGGCGCAGGCTTTGCCGCCCCATCTTGCGCAGCAGGTTGCGCATGGCCATGGAGACGTCGCCGAAGTCGATGTCCACCGGGCAGGGCGTGACGCACTTGTGGCAGACGGTGCAGTGCTCGGCGACGTCCTCGAACTCGGCCCAGTGCGCGAGGCTGACGCCGCGGCGCGTCTGCTCCTCGTAGAGGAAGGCCTCGACGAGCAGGCTGGTCGCGAGGATCTTGTTGCGCGGGCTGTAGAGCAGGTTGGCGCGCGGCACGTGCGTGGCGCACACCGGCTTGCACTTGCCGCAGCGCAGGCAGTCCTTGATGCTGTCGGCGATGGCGCCGATGTCGCTCTGCTTCATCAGCAGCGACTCGTGGCCCATCAGGCCGAAGCTCGGCGTGTAGGCCGCGCTCAGGTCGGCCGCGGCGGTGGGCGCGCCCTGCCCGCCCCCGTGCTCGCGTTCACCATCACGCTGGCGCAGCAGCTTGCCCCGGTTGAAGTGCCCGTGCGGGTCGACGCGGCGTTTGTAGGCGGCAAAGGGCGCCAGCTCCTCGTCGGAGAGGAACTCGAGCTTGGTGATGCCGATGCCATGCTCGCCGCTGATGACGCCGCCGAGCGAACGCGCCAGCGCCATGATGCGCGCCACCGCCTCGTGCGCGGTCTGCAGCATCGCGTAGTCGTCGCTGTTGACGGGGATGTTGGTGTGCACGTTGCCGTCGCCGGCATGCATGTGCAGCGCCACCCAGACGCGCCCGCGCAGCACCTCCTGGTGGATGGCCTGGCAGCGCGCGAGGACGGGGGCAAAGGCTTCGCCGGCAAAGATGGCCTGCAGCGGCTGGCGGATCTGCGTCTTCCAGGAGGCGCGCAGGCTGTGCTCCTGCAGCCGCGTGAAGAGGGTCCGGGACCGGGTCTGCGCGGGGCGATCGTCGACGTCCCCGTCCTCGGCGGGCTGCGGCGCGTCCAGGTGGTCCAGCCAATGCCGCCACAGCGCCTGCACCTCGCGCAGCAGGGCCAGCGCCTGCTGCACGCGCTGGCGCAGCAGCTCCGGGCCGATCGCCGCGTCGCGCTCGCCGCCCTTGCCCAGCGGCAGGCTCTCGTGCTCGAAGAAGGCGAGAAGCCGCTGCACGAGCTGCAGCTTGTTGCGCAGGCTCAGCTCGACGTTGATGCGCTCGATGCCTTCGGTGTACTCGCCCATGCGGGGCAGCGGGATGACGACGTCCTCGTTGACCTTGAAGGCGTTGGTGTGGCGCGAGATCGCCGCGGTGCGCTTGCGGTCCAGCCAGAAGCGCTTGCGCGCCTCGTGGCCGACGGCGACGAAGCCCTCGCCGTGGCGGCCGTTGGCGATGCGCACGACCTCGCTGGTCACGCGCGCGACGGCGGCCTCGTCGTCGCCGACGATGTCGCCGATCAGCACCATCTTGGGCAGCCCGCTGCCGGTGAGGCTGCGCTTGCTCTTGGTGGCGTAGCCGACCGCCTTCAGGTAGCGGTCATCGAGGTGCTCGAGGCCGGCCAGCAGCACGGGCTGCGCGCCCGGCCCGCGCAGCTGGGCCTGCGCGAACAGGTGCTCCTTGATCTCGACGATCGCCGGCACCGCGTCGTGCGCGCGGCCGAAGAATTCCAGGCACACCGTGCGCACGTGCTCGGGCATGCGGTGCAGCACCCAGCGCGCGCTGGTGACGAGGCCGTCGCAGCCCTCCTTCTGGATGCCCGGCAGGCCGGCGAGGAACTTGTCGGTGACGTCCTTGCCCAGGCCCTCCTTGCGGAAGACGCGCCCGGGGATGTCGAGCTGCTCGCTCCTGATCAACGTGCGGCCGTCGGCCTCGAAGTGGTCGAGCCGGAAGCTCGCCACGTCGACGTCGTGGATCTTGCCGCGGTTGTGCGCAAGGCGCGTGACCTCGAGCCACCTGGCCTCGGGCGTGACCATGCGCCAGCTCGCCAGGTTGTCGAGCGCGGTGCCCCAGAGCACGGCCTTCTTGCCGCCAGCGTTCATGGCGATGTTGCCGCCGATGCAGCTCGCCTCGGCGCTGGTCGGGTCGACGGCGAAGACGAGGCCGGCGCGCTCGGCGGCATCGGCCACGCGCTGGGTGACGACGCCGGCCTCGGTGCGGAGGGTCGCCACCTTGCCCGGCACGCCGGGCAGCTCGAGCCACTCGACCTCGCCCAGGGCCTCGAGCTTCTCGGTGTTGATGACCGCGCTCTGCCAGGTCAGCGGCACCGCGCCGCCGGTGTAGCCGGTGCCGCCGCCGCGCGGGATCACGGTGAGGCCGAGCTCGATGCAGGCGGCAACCAGCGCCGCCATCTCCGCCTCGCTGTCGGGGGTGAGGACGACGAAGGGCAGCTCGACGCGCCAGTCGGTGGCGTCGGTGACGTGGCTCACGCGCGAGAGCGGGTCGAACTTGATGTTGTCCTTCGCGGTGACGCGCGCCAGCACGCGGCGCGCGCGCTGGCGCCGCTGCGCGACCTCATCGAAGCGCGCCGCGAAGGCCTGCACGGCGGCGTGCGCGGCGGCCATCAGCTCGCCGACGAGCGCGTCGCGCGCGGCGTCCAGGGCCGGCGTGCGCAGCTTCTCGATCTCGCGCAGGCGGTGCTGCAGCGCCTCGACCAGCAGGCCGCGGCGCTTGGCGCTGGCCAGCAGGTCGTCCTCGAGATAGGGGTTGCGCTGCACCGCCCAGATGTCGCCCAGCACCTCGTAGAGCATGCGCGCGGAACGGCCGGTGCGGCGCTCCTCGCGCAGGCGCTGCAGCAGCGCCCAGGCGCGCGCGCCGAGCAGGCGCAGCACGATCTCGCGGTCGGACAGCGAGGTGTAGTTGTAGGGAATCTCGCGCAGACGCGGCGCGGCCGTGTCCGGGCCGTCGTCGTCGGCGCGCGCGCGCGCCGGATCGGCAGGGCGCGGGGCGGCAGCAAGCGGGGCGTTCATCGCGAAGCCGCGCATGCTATCGCACGGCGAAGGCGGCACCACGGCACGGCCAGGGCGCGGCGCCGGCCGGCCGCCGCGTCGCGCCGAACGGGGTTATCCCGCTTGCAGGCCCTTGCGCATCCATGACAGAACCCCGGCTGTCGGCCGGACCGGCCGCGACCACGGCCACCAGGTCCGCCATCCCGCATCGAACGAATGGAGTCCGCATGTCCCCAGCCCGCACTGTTCTTGCCGTCGCCGCGACGACGCTGCTCACCCTTTCGTCGGCCCAGGCGCAGGCGCAGACGCAGATCCAGTGGTGGCACGCCATGAGCGGGCCGCTGGGCGAATGGGTCAACGACCTCGCCAAGGAGTACAACGCAAGCCAGAAGGACTACGTCGTCGTGCCCACCTTCAAGGGCACCTACGGCGAGACGCTGACCGCGGCGATGGCGGCTTTTCGCGCCGGCAACGCGCCCGACATCCTGCAGGTCTACGAGGTCGGCACGGCGACGATGATGGCCGCCAAGGGCGCGATCAAGCCGGTCGGCGAGGTGATGACGACGGGCGGCGCCAAGTTCGACGCCAAGGCCTACATTCCTGCGGTCGCCGGCTACTACACGGCGCCCAGCGGCCAGATGCTGAGCCTGCCCTTCAACAGCTCGACGACGGTGTTCTGGTACAACAAGGACGCCTTCAAGGCCGCGGGCATGGACCCGAACAAGGCGCCGCAGACCTGGCCCGAGGTCGTCTCCGCAGCGGCCAAGCTCAAGGCCAGCGGCCACAAGTGCCCCTTCACGACGAGCTGGATCAGCTGGACGCAGCTGGAGAGCTTCTCGACCTGGCACAACGTGCTCTTCGCGACGCTGAACAACGGCTTCGGCGGCACCAAGGCGCGGCTGGCCTTCGACTCGCCGCTGCACGTGCGCCACTTCGAGAACCTCGCCAACATGGCCAGGCAGGGCCTGTTCGTGTACAAGGGCCGCGACAACAAGGCGGACGTGGCGTTTCCGTCGGGCGAGTGCGCGATGATGACCGGGACCTCGGGCCTGTACGCACGCGTCAGCAAGGAAGCCAAGTTCGCCTACGGCACCTCCACCCTGCCCTACTACCCCGACGTGCCGGGCGCGCCGCAGAACACCATCATCGGCGGCGCCAGCCTCTGGGTGATGGCGGGCAAGAAGCCCGACACCTACAAGGGCGTGGCGTCGTTCTTCAAGTTCCTCTCGCAGCCCGACGTGCAATCGGCCAGCCACAAGCGCACCGGCTATCTGCCGATCACGATGGCCGCTTACGAACTGACCGACAAGTCGGGCTTCTACAAGGAGAAGCCGGGAACTGATGTGGCGGTGACGCAGATGATCCGCAAGACCACCGACAAGTCGCGCGGCATTCGCCTGGGCAACTTCAACCAGATCCGCACCATCGTCGACGAGGAGACCGAGCAGATCTGGACCGGCAAGAAGACCGCCAAGGAGGCGCTGCAGGCGGCCATCAAGCGCGGCAACGAGCAGCTCGAGCGCTTCCAGCGCGCCAACAAGGGCTGAGCCGCAGGCCGCGAAGGACGGGCGGGGCGCGCGGATCATCTGCTTGCGGCCGAGATGGAAAAGCGCGTCCTCTTTCGCTCCCCCTGGCTGCCCTGGGTGCTGCTGGCGCCGCAGGTGGCGGTGATCGGCGTCTTCTTCTTCTGGCCCGCGGGTCAGGCGCTGCTGCAGTCCTTCCAGGTGCAGGACGCGTTCGGCATGTCGACCGAGTGGGTCGGCCTGGACAACTTCAAGGCCTTGCTCGCCGACGAAGCCTACCTCGGCTCGTTCAAGGTGACGGCGCTGTTCTCGCTGCTGGTGGCCGGCCTTGGCATCCTCATCTCGCTGGCGCTGGCGGTGTTCGCCGACCGCATCGTGAGAGGGGCGATGGTCTACAAGACCTTCCTCATCGTGCCCTACGCGGTGGCGTCGGCGGTGGCCGGGGTGCTGTGGATCTTCATGTTCTCGCCGACGCTCGGCGTCGTCGCCTACGCGCTGGCCAGGCTGGGCGTCGATTGGAACTACCTGCTCGATTCGGGGCACGCGCTGACGCTGATCGTGATGGCCGCGGTGTGGAAGCAGATCTCCTACAACTTCCTCTTCTTCCTCGCCGGGCTGCAGGCGATCCCGAAGTCGCTCATCGAGGCCGCGGCCATCGACGGCGCGGGCCCCTGGCGGCGCTTCTGGAGCATCCAGTTCCCGCTGCTCTCGCCGACGACCTTCTTCCTGCTCGTCATCAACATGGTGTACGCCTTCTTCGACACCTTTTCGATCATCGACGCCACCACGCAGGGCGGGCCGGGGCAGGACACCATGATCCTCGTCTACAAGGTCTACAACGACGGCTTCAAGAACGGCGACCTCGGCGGCTCGGCGGCGCAGTCGGTGATCCTGATGGCGATCGTCATCGCGCTCACCGTGGTGCAGTTCCGCTACGTCGAGAAGAAGGTGCAGTACTGATGGTGGCGACCCGGCCAGGCGGCGAGCGCGCGAACGGCCATGGTTGAGCGCCGCCCCGCGCTGACCATGCTCGGCCACCTGGTGATGTGGCTGGGCGTGGCGATCGTCGCCTTTCCGCTGTACCTGGCCTTCGTTGCCTCCTCGCACACGGCGGTCGACATCGTGCAGGCGCCGATGCCGCTGCTGCCCGGCAGCAACCTGTGGGAGACCTACAAGACCGCGCTGCTGGGCGGCGGCGAGGGC
>CAUJJO010000120.1 GCA_963205125.1 Pseudomonadota bacterium
TTCCTCGACCGCCCCGACGTGATGGCGACCTACACCGTCACGCTGCGCGCGGACAAGGCGCGCTACCCGGTGCTGCTGTCCAACGGCAACCTGGTCGAACAGGGCGATCTCGACGGCGGGCGCCACTTCGCCAAGTGGCACGATCCCTTCCCCAAGCCCAGCTACCTGTTCGCGCTCGTCGCCGGCAATCTGGTCGCGCGCGAGCAGCAGATCCGCACGCGCAGCGGGCGCGATCACCTGCTGCAGGTCTACGTGCGCCCGGGCAACCTCGGCAAGACCGAGCACGCGATGCGCTCGCTCGTCGCCAGCGTCGTCTGGGACGAGGCGCGCTTCGGCCTGGCGCTGGACCTCGAGCGCTTCATGGTCGTCGCCGTCTCCGACTTCAACATGGGGGCGATGGAGAACAAGGGGCTCAACATCTTCAACACGGCCTACGTGCTGGCCAGCCCTGCCACCGCCACCGACGCCGACTACGCCGGCATCGAGAGCGTGATCGGCCACGAGTACTTCCACAACTGGACGGGCAACCGCATCACCTGCCGCGACTGGTTCCAACTCAGCCTGAAGGAAGGCCTCACCGTCTTCCGCGACCAGGAATTCAGCATGGACATGGCCGGCAGCGCCAGCGCGCGCGCCGTCAAGCGCATCGAGGACGTGCGCCAGCTGCGCCTGCGCCAGTTCCCCGAGGATGCCGGCCCGATGGCGCACCCGGTGCGCCCCGACAGCTACCGCGCGATCGACAACTTCTACACCGCCACCGTCTACGAGAAGGGTGCCGAGGTCGTGCGCATGATGCACACGCTGGTCGGCCGCGAGGGTTTCGCTGCGGGCATGAAGCTCTACTTCGCGCGCCACGACGGCCAGGCCGTGACCTGCGACGACTTCGCGCAGGCCATCGCCGATGCCAACCCGGCCTCGCCGCTGGCGCAGCATCTGCCGGCCTTCAAGCGCTGGTACGCCCAGGCCGGAACGCCGCGGCTGCAGGCGCGCGGCGTCCATGACGCCGCAGCCGCCACCTGGACGCTGACGCTGCGCCAGAGCGCCCTGCCCTCGCCCGGGCAGCCCGAGAAGCAGCCCTTCGTGATCCCCGTCGTGCTGGGCCTGCTCGCGCGCGATGGCCGCGCGCTGCCGCTGCATCTGCAGGGCGAGGACGCGCCGCGCGGCACGCAGACGCTGCTGGTGCTCAGCGAAGCCGAGCAGAGCTTCACCTTCACCGGCGTCGACGCGCCCCCGGTGCCCAGCCTGCTGCGCGGCTTCAGCGCGCCCGTGATGCTGGACGACGAGCTCACCGACGACGATCGCCTGGTCCTGCTGGCCCACGACAGCGACCCCTTCAACCGCTGGGAGGCGAGCCAGCGCCTGGCGCTACAGCGGCTGCTCGCCCCACTGCGCGCAGGCGAGGAGACGCTCGCGCCGCTGGACGACGCCTGCCTGCAGGCGATGCGTGCGCTGCTGCGCGCGCCCGAGCTCGACCCGGCGTTCAAGGCGCTGGCGCTCACCCCGCCCTCGCAGCGGGTGCTTGCCGAAGAGGTGCAGCCCGTCGACCCGCAGCGCATCCATGCCATCGCGGAGCAGTGGCTGGACCAGCTCGCCCTGCATCTGCACGACGAATGGCGCGAGGCCTGGGAACGGAACCAGGTCCGCGAAGGCTACGACCCCGGGCCCGCCCAGGCCGGGCGCCGCGCACTCGCCAACCTCGCCCTGGCCATGCTCATCCGCTGGGCCTGCCGCACGGGCGACCCGGTCTGGCCCGGCCGCGCCTACCAGCGCGTCAAGGACGCCGGCAACATGAGCGACCGCATGGGCGCGCTGAACGCGCTGATCGGGGCCGGCTCGGATCTGGCCGAGCGCGCCCTCGAGCACTTCCACGCCGGCTTCCGCCACGAGGCGCTGGCCCTCGACAAGTGGTTCAGTGCGCAGGCGCTGGCGCCCGAGCGGCCCGGCAGCAGCACGAGCCGCGTGCTGGCGCGCGCGCGCGCGCTGCTCGATCACCCGGACTTCTCGCTGCGCAATCCCAACCGCGCGCGCAGCCTGGTGCTGACGCTGTGCAGCGGCAACCCGGCCGCGCTGCACCGTGCCGACGCCTCGGGCTATGTCTTCTGGGCCGAGCAGGTGCTGGCGCTGGACGCCCTGAACCCGCAGATGGGCGCGCGGCTGGCACGCGCACTCGACCGCTGGGCGACGCTTGCCGAGCCCTACCGCAGTGCCGCGCGCGAGGCGATCGCGCGCGTGGCCGCCCGCAGCGAACTCAGCCCCGACACGCGCGAGATCGTCACCCGTGCCCTGGAGGCGTCATGAGAACCATCAGCCTGACCCAGTACCTGATCGAGCAGCAGCGCGAGCACGGCCACATCCCCGGCCAGCTGCGCCTCCTGATCGAGGTGGTGGCGCGCGCCTGCAAGCGCATCGCCATCGCCGTCAACAAGGGGGCGCTGGGCGACGTGCTCGGCAGCGCCGGCAGCGAGAACGTGCAGGGCGAGGTGCAGAAGAAGCTCGACGTCATCAGCAACGAGGTGCTGATCGAGGCCAACGAGTGGGGCGGCCACCTCGCCGGCATGGCCAGCGAGGAGATGGACTCGATCCACGTCGTGCCCAACCGCTATCCGCAGGGCGAGTACCTGCTGATGTACGACCCGCTGGACGGCAGCAGCAACATCGACGTCAACGTCTCGATCGGCACCATCTTCAGCGTGCTGCGCAAGGTCGGCCACACGCGCGGCGTCTCGGAAGAGGACTTCCTGCAGCCCGGCCGCCACCAGGCCGCCGCCGGCTACTGCGTCTACGGTCCGCAGACGATGATGGTGCTCACCGTCGGCGACGGCGTGGCCATGTTCACGCTCGACCGCGAGACCGGCTCCTGGGTGCTGACGCAGGATCGCGTGCAGATCCCCGAGGACACCAGGGAATTCGCCATCAACATGTCCAACATGCGGCACTGGGCGCCGCCGGTGCGGCG
>CAUJJO010000121.1 GCA_963205125.1 Pseudomonadota bacterium
TTTCTGCCATGACGGTCTCCTTGTCGTGATCGCAGGAGCTGTCACGGTAAACCTCGGCCGATCCCATGACAGGGTGAGTGTCTCGCGTGCGCTGGAGGCACGCGAGACTCACGCATCACGCGGGTCGGGCCGCGGCCTTCACCTTCAGCCGCGAGGCATGCAGGATCGGCTCGGTGTAGCCGCTGGGTTGTACGAGGCCCTTGAAGACGAGGTCGCTTGCCGCCTGGAAGGCCGCGCCGTCGTAGGCCGGGGCCATCGGCTTGTAGGCCGGGTCGCCGGCGTTCTGCTTGTCGACGACCTTGGCCATGCGCTTCAAGGTGCTCTTCACCTGCGCCCGGGTGACGACGCCGTGCAGCAGCCAGTTGGCCATGTGCTGGCTGCTGATGCGCAGCGTCGCGCGGTCCTCCATCAGCCCGACGTCGTGGATGTCGGGTACCTTGGAGCAGCCAACGCCCTGGTCGACCCAGCGCACGACGTAGCCGAGGATGCCCTGCGCGTTGTTGTCGAGTTCCTGCTGGCGCTCGGCATCGCTCCACTTCGGCGTCTTCACCACCGGCACGGTGAGCAGGCCGTGCAGGATGTCCTCACGCACGGCGGCGACGTCGGTCTTCTCGAGCGCCTTCTGCACCTTGAAGACGTCGACCTGGTGGTAGTGCAGCGCGTGCAGCGTGGCCGCCGTCGGGCTCGGCACCCAGGCGGTGTTGGCGCCGGCCTGCGGGTGGCCAATCTTCTGCTGCAGCATCGCGGCCATCAGGTCGGGCATGGCCCACATGCCCTTGCCGATCTGCGCCTTGCCGCGCAGGCCGCACTCGAGTCCGACGAGCACGTTGCTGCGCTCGTAGGCCTGGATCCACTCGCTGGTCTTCATGTCGCCCTTGCGGCGCATCGGGCCGGCGTGCATCGCCGTGTGCATCTCGTCGCCGGTGCGGTCGAGGAAGCCGGTGTTGATGAAGGCCACGCGGTCGGCGGCGGCGGCGATGCAGGCCTTCAGGTTGACGCTGGTGCGGCGCTCCTCGTCCATGATGCCGAGCTTGACCGTCGCCCTGGGCAGGCCGAGCATCTTCTCCACGCGCGTGAAGAGCTCGGCGGCAAAGGCGACTTCCGCCGGGCCGTGCATCTTGGGCTTCACGATGTAGACGCTGCCGCGGCGGCTGTTGCGTAGCCCCGAGGTCTTCTGCAGGTCGTGCAGCGCGATCGTCGTCGTGATCACCGCGTCCATGATCCCTTCCGGGATCTCGCGGCCGTCCGCGCCCCAGAGGATCGCCGGGTTGGTCATCAGGTGCCCGACGTTGCGCACGAAGAGCAGGCTGCGGCCGTGCAGCAGCACCTCCTCGCCGCGCGGGCCGGTGTACCGGCGGTCCGCGTTCAGGCCGCGCGTCATCGTGCGTCCGCCCTTGTCGAAGGTCTCGGTCAGCGTGCCCTGCAGGATGCCCAGCCAGTTGCCGTAGGCGAGCACCTTGTCCTCGGCGTCGACGACGGCCACCGAGTCCTCGAGGTCGAGGATGGTGGACAGCGCGGCCTCGATCACGAGGTCGGCCACGCCCGCGGCGTCACCCTTGCCGATCGGGTGCGCGGCGTCGATGCGGAGGTCCAGGTGCAGGCCGTGGTGACTGAGCAGCACGGCCGACGGCGCTCCTGCCTGGCCCTGGTGGCCGACGAACTGCGCGGGCGTCTTCAGGCCCACCGTCTGGCCATTGCGCAGCGTCACCGCCAGCGCGCCGTCGACGACACGGTAGGCGGTCGAGTCTAGGTGCGAGCCCTTCTTCAGCGGCGCGCAGCGGTCGAGCACGTGGCGCGCGTACTCGATCACCTTGGCGCCGCGCACCGGGTTGTAGCTCTCGCCATTCGGACCGGCCTTGGTCGCGCCGTCGCTCTCGGGCAGCACGTCGGTGCCGTAGAGCGCGTCGTAGAGGCTGCCCCAGCGTGCGTTGGCGGCATTCAGCGCATAACGCGCGTTGGTGATGGGCACGACGAGCTGCGGGCCGGCCTGCAGCGCGAGTTCGGCGTCGACGTTCTTCGTCGTCGCGCGCACCTTCTCGGGCACCGGCACCAAGTAGCCGATCTTCTGCAGGAAGGCCTTGTACTTCTTCATGCCGCGGATCGGCCCCGGATTGGCCTTGTGCCAGGCGTCGATCTCGGTCTGCAGGCGATCGCGCTCGGCCAGCAGCGCGGCGTTCTTCGGCGCGAGATCGGCAACGAGGGCGTCGAAGCCGGCCCAGAAGGCCGCGGCCTCGATGCCGGTGCCCGGCAGGACTTGCTGCTCGATGAAGCGGTGCAGGCTCGAGGCCACCTGCAGGCCATGGACGGTGATGCGATCGGTCATGGTCATTCCTCCTGGGTCGGCTAGGCGCAAACCCGCACTTTATTCGAACCGCCAGAGGACATTAATGATCAAAAACATCATGGATTGATGCGCGCTTGATGCATAGTGACGGTCCATGGACCGTCTCAAGCAGATCGAGACGCTGATCGCCGTCGCAGCACGCGGCAGCCTGACCGCTGCCGCGCGCGCCGAAGGGGTGGCGCCCGCGGTGATCGGGCGGCGCATCGACGCGCTGGAGAAGCGCCTGGGCGTCAAGCTGCTCATCCGCACCACGCGGCGGCTGTCGTTCACGCACGAGGGCAGCGCCTTCCTCGAGGACTGCCAGCGCCTGCTCTCGGACCTCGCCAGCGCCGAGGCCAGCGTCAGTGCCGGGGGCGTCAAGGCCAGCGGGCACCTGCGCATCACCGCGCCCGCGGGCTTCGGGCGGCGGCACGTGGCGCCGCTGGTGCCGCGCTTCACCGCCGAGCACCCGGAGGTCAGCGTCTCGCTCAACCTCTCGGACCGCGTCGTCGACATCGTCAACGAGGGCTTCGACTGCGCGATCCGCGTCGGCGACCTCGGCGACTCGAGCCTGGTCAGCGTGCGCCTGGCCGAGAACCGGCGGCTGTGCGTGGCCGCCCCCGCCTACCTGCAGCGCGCAGGGTTGCCGCGAACGCCTTCGGACCTGATGCGCCACGAGTGCCTGACGCTGTCCTCGGAAGCAAGCCAGACGCGCGGCTGGGCCTTCGTCGTCGACGGCGCGCTCACGCACCTGCGCCCGCGCGGGCGGCTGGACTGCAGCGACGGCCAGGTGCTCTACGAATGGTGCGCCGCCGGGATGGGCATCGCCTGGCGCAGCGCCTGGGAGGTCGAGCGCGAAATCAGTGCGGGCCGCCTCGTCGTCGTGCTGGACGAGTTCGCGGCGCCGCCCAGCGGCATTTACGCCGTGTTCGCGCAGCGCAAGCACCTGCCGCTGCGCGTGCGGCTGTGGCTCGACTTCGTCAAGCAGAACTTCGGCGACCCGGCGTACTGGCGCACCAGCAGCACGGGCAACGCCGCGAGCGGCGGCGGCGACGGCGCCGCCGCGGCGCCCGCTCCTACTTGCTCAGGCACTCCTTCATGAAGGCCTGACGCTCGGCACCGGGCTTGCCGGTCTTCTTGAAGTCGACGCTGCAGGTCTTCATCTTGTTCTGCTGCGCCGTCTTGGCGTCGGATTCCTTTTTCAGGCATTCCTTCATGAAGGCCTGGCGCTCGGCGCCGGGCTTGCCGGTCGCCTTGAACTCGGTGCTGCAGCTGCCCATCTTGGTCTGCTGCGCGGTCGGCTCCGCCTTCTTCTCGGCCGGCGCAGCCGTTGCAGTCGTTGCGGTCGTCTGCGCGTGCAGGGGCAGCGCCAGGGCCGCAGTGGCCAGGGCGATCACGGTCAAGAGCTTCTTCATCGCTTCTCCTCTTCGGGGTTGGGCGCAGCGCGTGGGAGTGGCCGGCCAGGCGCCACAACGCGGCGGCGCTGCGCCGCGATGACAGGGACCCTACAGAATGCGCCGCGGGTGCGCCAGCGCCTCGTGCGCGGCGTGCAGGCGGCGCACCAGCACCTTGATGAAGGCGCCGTCGAAGAGGTGGCGCGTGGCCATCGAGAGCTGGGACAGCGTCTGCGGCGTGAAGGCGATCGTCGTCGCCGGCTCGGAGACGAGCACCTCGGCGGCGTGCACGCGCAGCTCCGGGTTGGGCGCGAGGTAGGCCATCTCGCCGACCGAGTCGCCCATGACGAGGCGCGCCACGCGCTCGCCGTCGCGGTAGACGTCGACGCTGCCCCCGGCGAGGATGTGGAAATCGTCGCCCTCCTGCCCCTTGCGGTAGATCGCGTGGCCGTAGGGCAGGCGCTGCCAGCGCGCACGGTGCACCACCTCCCACAGCTCGACGTCGCCGAAGCCCTGGAAGAACTCGAGCGAGCGCAGCAGGTTGAAGCGCTCGGAGTCGAGCACGCGCTGCAGCGAGGCGCGCGGCACCTCGTGGTCGGTGACCAGCGCCGAAAGCGCCGCCGCGAACTGCTCCCAGTCGGCGGGGCGCTGCGCGCGGTCCTTGGCCAGCGCCTGCAGCACGAGATCGTCCAGGCGCTGCGAGACGCCTTCGCGCAGCGTGCGCAGCGAAGCCGGCTCCAGCTTGTAGATCTGGTGCATGATCGCCGCCTGCCGCGTCGCGTCGAAGGGCGGACGCCCGGCGATCAGGTGGTAGAGCACCGCGGCCAGCGAGTAGATGTCGGCGCGGCAGTCCAGCGTGTCGCCGTCGAGCTGCTCGGGCGACATGTAGGCCAGCGAGCCGACGCGGTAGACCTGCGTCACCTCCGAGGCCTGGTTGAAGGCGCTGCCGAAGTCGGTGATCTTCACGTCGACGACCTGGTCGCCGTCCATCACCGCCAGCAGGTTGGCCGGCTTCACGTCGCGGTGGATCACGCCCTGGCGGTAGACGTAGGCCAGCGCCATCGCGCACTTGAAGCCGATCTCGACGATCTGGTCCAGCGGCAGCAGCGCATCGGCACGGCAGAAGCGCCGCAGCGTGACGCCGTCGACGTACTCCATCACCAGGTAGGGCGCCTCGTCGTCGGCCACGGCGTCGAGGATCTGCACCACGTTGGGGTGGATCAGCTGCCCGACCAGCGCCGCCTCGGCGGCGAAGAAGCGGCGCTGGAAGTGCGCCTCGGGCGAGTCGGGCAGGAGGCCCATGCGCACGCGCTTGATCGCCACGTTGCAGCCGCGGAAGGCGTCGTGCGCGAGGAAGACTTCGCTGGTGGCGCCCTCGCCCAGCCGCGCGAGCACGCGGTACTTGCCGATCTGCGGCGGCAGCTCGGCGAGCCTGGGGATGGGGGCGACGGAAGCCGGGGTGGTCATGGCTGGCGCAGGGCCGTGGGGCACGTCCCGTGTCCGCATCATCGGCGCAGCGGGCGGCGCGCGGTGGCGGGAACAAGGCGGCGTTCGTGGCGCAATCCCGCCCGGCCGGCCGTTGCAGCTTCGCGCCGCAGCGCCGCCGCAGCGCCGCGCAGGCCCAAACGTAGAATCCGCCGATGATCCAAGCCAAGCAGGAGCTGCTGCAGGCCTTGTCGCGTGCGCTGGCGCAGCTTGCCCCCGACGCGCCGCCGGCAGCCGCCTTCGAGTCGCCCAAGCAGGCCGCGCACGGCGACCTCGCGATCACCGCGGCGATGCCGCTTTCGCGCCGCCTGAAGAAGAACCCGCGCGAGATCGCGCAGGCGCTGGTCGACGCACTGCAGGCCGAACCGGCGGTGCAGCGCTGGGTGGCGGCCCTCGAGATCGCCGGCCCCGGCTTCGTCAACCTGCGCCTGACCTCCGAGGCGCGGCAGCGCGTGGTCGCCGAAGTGCTGGCCGCCGGCCCGGCCTTCGGCCAGCGTGCGGCCAGCGGCCAGCGCGTGATGGTCGAGTTCGTCTCCGCCAACCCGACCGGGCCGCTGCACGTGGGCCACGCGCGCCAGGCGGCGCTTGGCGACGCGCTGTGCAACCTGCTCGCCAGCCAGGGGCATGCGGTGCACCGCGAGTTCTATTACAACGACGCCGGGGTGCAGATCGCCACCCTCGCGCAGTCGACGCAGTGCCGGCTGCGCGGCCTCGCCCCCGGCGACGCGGGCTGGCCCGAGTCCGCCTACAACGGCGACTACATCGCCGACATCGCCGCGGACTACCGCCGCCGCAGCACGGTGCGGGCCGACGACCGCGAGTTCAGCGCCAGCGGCGACATCGAGAACCTCGACGACATCCGCCAGTTCGCCGTCGCCTACCTGCGCCACGAGCAGGACCTGGACCTGCAGGCCTTCGGCCTGCGCTTCGACCGCTACTACCTCGAGTCCAGCCTCTACGCCAGCGGCCGCGTCCAGGCCACGGTCGACCGCCTCGTGCAGAGCGGCCACACCTACGAGCAGGACGGGGCGCTGTGGCTGCGCACGACCGACTTCGGCGACGACAAGGACCGCGTCATGCGCAAGTCGGTGCCCGCGGGCGGCGAGGCCGGCGCGAGCACGCTCTACACCTACTTCGTCCCCGACGTCGCCTACCACGTCGACAAGTTCGAGCGCGGCTTCGCCAAGGTCATCAACGTGCAGGGCAGCGACCACCACGGCACGATCGCGCGCGTGCGCGCCGGGCTGCAGGCACTGGGCCTCGGCATCCCCAAGGGCTTCCCCGACTACGTGCTGCACAAGATGGTGACGGTGATGCGCGGCGGCCAGGAGGTGAAGATCTCCAAGCGCGCGGGCAGCTACGTCACGCTGCGCGACCTCGTCGAGTGGACCAGCCGCGACGCGGTGCGCTTCTTCCTCATCAGCCGCAAGGCCGACACCGAGTTCGTCTTCGACGTCGACTTGGCGCTGGCGCAGAGCGACGAAAACCCGGTCTTCTACGTGCAGTACGCGCACGCGCGCATCTGCTCGGTGCTGGCGCAGTACGCCGAGCGCGGCGGCGACGCGTCGGGCGCGGCGCTGGCCGGCGCCGACCTGTCGCTGCTCGCCGCGCCCAGCGAGCAGGCGCTGCTGCTGCGCCTGGCCGACTATCCGGACATGCTCACGCGCGCGACGAACGACCTGGCGCCGCACGACGTCGCCTTCTACCTGCGCGACCTCGCCGCGGCGCTGCACGCCTGGTACGCGGCCGAGCGCTTCCTCGGCGAGGATGCGGCGCTGACGCGCACGCGCATGGCCCTGCTGGCAGCCACGCGCGAGCTGCTGCAGGCGGGGCTGGCGGTGCTGGGCGTGAGCGCACCAAAGTCGCTGCAGCGCGCGGCGGCGCCCGCGGAGGCCAGCGCATGAGGCCCGCGATGCCCCGCGCGCCGCGGCAACGCGGCGGCCTCGTGCTCGGGCTCGTGATCGGCTTGCTGCTCGGGCTTGCGCTGGCGCTGGGCGTGGCGCTCTACATCACGCGGGTGCCCGTGCCCTTCGTCAACAAGGTGCCGCAGCGCACGGCCGAGCAGGACCAGGCCGAGCAGCAGCGCAACCGCAACTGGGATCCCAACGCGTCGCTCGCCGGCAAGCCGCCGCGCGTGGCCGATGCCGCGAGTGCTGCGGCCAGCGCCGCGCCCGCTGCGCCCGTTGCCACGGCCACGACGACGGCGCCGACGCCGACGGCCGCGCCGGCCGGCGCGGGTGCTGCAGGCGGCGCGCGGCCGGACCCGGCGGCCATCCTCTCGGGCGCGATGAGCCCGGGGCCGCAGGCCGCGGCCAGCGGCATCGTCTTCTTCGTGCAGGCCGGCGCCTACACGCGCGCCGAGGAGGCCGAGCAGCAACGCGCGCGGCTGGCCATGCTCGGCCACGGCGCGCGCGTGAGCGAGCGCGAGCAGCATGGCCGCGTCGTCTACCGCGTGCGCCTGGGTCCCTACCCGACGCGCAGCGAGGCCGAGGGCCTGCAGAGCCGCCTGCTGGCGTCGAGCATCGATTCGCAGCTCGTGCGCGCGGAGCAGAGCCCCTGAACCACCGCAGGCCAGGCCGCAGGCGAGCGCGGCGGCCGTCTGCGGAACTCCCCGCCCGGCCGCCGGATCCACTGGCGGCCCTCATTCCCAAGACCACGAAAGGACTCTCATGAAGCGGCGCGACTTCTCGATCCAACTGGCCCAGCTGGCCGGCGCCGGTTTCGCGCTGGCCGCGGCCGGCACGGTACAGGCGCAGGCCCAGAAGCCGGTCGAAGGGACCCAGTACATCAAGCTGGCGCAGCCGCTGCCGGCGTCGATGCTGCCGCCGCCGGGCAAGATCGACGTGAGCGAGTTCTTCTGGTACGAGTGCCCGCACTGCAACGTCTTCGAGCCGCTGCTGGACGCCTGGTCCAAGCGTCTGCCCGCCGACGTCGCCTTCCGCCGCGTGCCGGTGGGCTTCACCGCGCGCCACCAGGTCGGGCAGAAGCTCTACTACGCGCTGGAGGAACTGGGCGCGCTGGAGACGGCGCACCGCAAGATCTTCGCGGCCATCCACACCCAGGGCCAGCGCCTGACGAGCGAGAACGACGCCGTCGCGCTGGCCACCGCCGCCGGGGTCGACAAGGCGAAGTTCCTCGACGCCTTCCGCTCGTTCCAGGTCAACACCAAGGCGGCCAAGGCGCGCCAGCTTGCCGACGCCTACAAGGTCGACGGCGTGCCGCTGCTGGGCATTGCCGGTCGATATTTCACGTCGGCCTCGCTTGCCGGCAGCCACGAGAAGGCACTGCAGGTGGCAGACTACCTGATCCAGGCGTCGCGCAAGGGCTGAAGCCCGCGCGACGGTCGCGGCCGGGCCCGCTGAGGCCCAGGAAGGCCGCCGACCGCGCGGGCAAGCCGCGCAAATTACCGCTTTTCGCGCCCCGCGGCAGGAAGCTGCAACTAGAATGGTTGCAAGTTTCATGCCGCACATGCCCCGCCCCGCACTCCATCTCGCCCTTGCGCTGGCCTGCGCCCTCGCCGGCCCGGCGGCGCACGCCGAGAAGGCCGACAGCCGGCTGCCGATGGAGATCCAGGCCGACCGCTCCGGCAGCGCCGACCTGCAGCAGCAGGTCAGCCGCTTCGAGGGCCATGTGGTGCTCACCCAGGGCACGCTGCTCATCAAGGCCGACCGCGTCGAGGTCCGGCAGACGCCCGAGGGCTACTACCAGGCCAGCGCCTGGGGCAGCCCGACGGCGCCGGTCAGCTACCGCCAGAAGCGCGAGGGCGTCGACGAATACGTCGAGGGTCACGCGCAGCGCGCCGAGTACGACGGCAAGTCCGAGGTGCTGCGCCTGATCGGCAACGCCCTCGTGCGCCGCACCGAGGGCAGCCGGGTGCTGGACGAGATCACCGGCGCCCAGATCACCTGGAACCACGCACTGGAGCAGTTCAGCGCCCAGGGCGGCAGCGGCAACGCCAGCGTCGGCGCCACGGCGGCCAGCGGCGCGGCCGATGCGCGCGTGCGCGCCGTGCTCGTGCCGCGCAACACGGCGCCGGCAGCTTCGGCCCCGGCCCCGGCTTCGGCTTCGACCCCGGCCCCGCGCCCCGGACGCCGATGACGACGGCGCTGCCATCGGCCGCAGCCTCGACGGCGGCGACGAGCCGCCTCGAGGCCCGTCGCCTGGCCAAGTCCTACGGCACGCGCCGCGTGGTCCACGACGTGCACCTGGCGGTGGGCGCCGGCGAGGTCGTCGGCCTGCTCGGCCCCAACGGCGCGGGCAAGACGACGACCTTCTACATGGTGGTCGGCCTGGTGCGCGCCGACGACGGCGAGATCCGCATCGATGGCACGCCCATCCACGGCCTGCCCATCCATCGGCGCTCGCGCCTGGGCCTGTCCTACCTGCCGCAGGAAGCCTCGATCTTTCGCAAGCTCACCGTCGAGGAGAACATCCGCGCGATGCTCGAGCTGCAGTTCGGCCCCGACGGGCGGCCGCTGTCGGCCGCGCGCATCGACGAGCGGCTGGCGCAGCTGCTGGCCGACCTCGGCATCGAGAAGCTGCGCGACTCGCCCGCGCCCGCGCTCTCCGGCGGCGAGCGCCGCCGCGTCGAGATCGCGCGCGCGCTGGCCACGCAGCCGCGCTTCATCCTGCTCGACGAGCCCTTCGCGGGGGTCGACCCGATCGCCGTCATCGAGATCCAGCGCATCATCGGCTTCCTGCGCCAGCGCGGCATCGGCGTGCTGATCACCGACCACAACGTGCGCGAGACGCTGGGCATCTGCGACCGCGCCTACATCATCAGCGAAGGCCGCGTGCTCGCCGAAGGCACGCCTGCCGAGCTCGTCGCCAACGCCGAGGTGAGGAAGGTCTACCTCGGCGAGCACTTCCGGATGTGAGCATGAAGCCCTCGCTGCAGGTCCGGATCTCGCAGCACCTGGCGCTGACGCCGCAGTTGCAGCAGGCGATCCGGCTGCTGCAGCTCTCCACGCTGGAGCTGCACCAGGAGGTCGGGCAGATGCTCGACCAGAACCCCTTCCTGGACCTCGACGAGGACGCGCCCAACCCCTACGAGACGGCGCTGGACCGCGGCCTCGCCGACGACCGCGCCGGCGCGCGCGCGCAGGGCGCGGACGGCGAGCGTGCGGGCGCCGCGGAGGGCGACGACGGCGCAGGCGGCGACGAGGGCGCGGCGCTGGCCGAAGTCGGCGACGGCGACTTCGGCACCACCGCGCGCGAGGACTGGGAGAACGGCACCGAGGGCGACGACTTCGACGGCATCCGCGAGACGCCTGCCGCGGGCAGCGGCGCGGCTGCGGGCGGCGACGGCGACGAAGACGAGGTGCACGAGCGCCGGGCCGCGGCGACGAGCCTGCAGGACCATCTGCGCGCACAGATCGGCGGCATGCGGCTCGCGGCCGAAGACCGCCTTGCGCTCGAAGCACTGATCGACTCGCTGGACGCCGACGGCTACCTGCACGACACGCTGGAGGACATCGGCGCGCGCCTGGCCCTGCTGCTCGAGCTGCCCGACGCGCAGGCGCGGGAAGCGCTGGATGCGCGGCTGCGCTGCGCGCTGCGCTGGCTGCAGAACCTCGAGCCCACGGGCGTGGGCGCGCGCAGCCTCGCCGAATGCCTGGTGCTGCAACTGCGCGAGCACCATGGCCCGAGCCCCGAGCGACGGCTGGCGATCGCCATCTGCGAAAAGCACCTCGAACTGCTGGCGCGACGCGACCTGCGCCGCCTCGCGGTGCTCACCGGCGGCACCGACGCGCAGATTCGCGCGGCGCAGGCGATGATCACCGCCTGCGAGCCCAAGCCCGGCCGCCCCTTCGCCGAGGTCGAGGGGCAGATCGTCGTGCCCGACGTCATCGTGCGGCGCACGCGCCGCGGGCTCGAGGCCACGCTCAACCCCGAGGTCATGCCGCGGCTGCGCATCAACGACCTCTACGCCAAGGCGCTGCGCGGCCAGCGCGGCCAGGCGCCCGACCTCTCGGCGCGGCTGCAGGAGGCGCGCTGGTTCGTGCGCAACATCCAGCAGCGCTTCGACACCATCCTGCGCGTCTCGCAGGCCATCGTCGAGCGCCAGAAGAGCTTCTTCAGCCACGGCGCCATCGCCATGAAGCCGCTGGTGCTGCGCGAGATCGCCGAGGAACTCGGCCTGCACGAGAGCACGATCTCGCGCGTCACCACCGCGAAGTACATGAGCACGCCGATGGGCACCTTCGAGCTCAAGTACTTCTTCGGCTCCAGCCTGCACACCGAGGCCGGCGGCAACGCCAGCAGCACCGCGGTGCGCGCGCTCATCCAGCAGCTCGTGGCGGCCGAGGATCGCAGCCGGCCGCTCTCCGACAGCCAGCTCTCGCTGATGCTCGAGGAGCAGGGCATCCAGGTCGCGCGGCGCACCGTCGCCAAGTACCGCGAGCTGCTGCGCATCGAGCCCGCGCCGATGCGCCGGGCGCAGGCCTGAACCTCGCCCGAAGGCCGGCAATGACCCAAGCCATGTTCGTACCCTGCGCGCAGGGGGTGGAGGCGCTGCTCGCCGCCGAGCTGCAGGCCATCACCGGGCAAGCGGCGCAGGCCGCGCGCGGCGGCGCCTGGGCCGAGGGCGATCTCGCCGCGGCGATGCGCATCAACCTCGAATGCCGGCTCGGCCAGCGCGTGCTGTGGCCGCTGGCCCAAGGGCCTTACCGTGACGAGAACGAGCTCTACGCCCTCGCCCGCCGCGTCGCCTGGGACGAATGGATCACGCCCGAGCAGACGCTGCGCGTGGACGTCTCGGCGCAGCGCAGCCCGCTCAGGAGCCTGAACTTCGCCGCGCTGCGCGTGAAGGACGCCGTCTGCGATGCGCTGCGCGAGGCCTGCGGCGCGCGCCCGAGCGTCGACACCCGCCACCCGACGCTGCCGCTCGTGCTCTTCCTCGACGCCACGCAGGCGCGGCTCTACGCCGACACCTCGGGCGAGGCGCTCTTCAAGCGCGGCTGGCGCGACGCCCGCGGCGGCAGCCAGGCGGTGAAGGGCGAGGCGCCGCTGAAGGAGACGCTGGCCGCGGCCATGCTCGCTGCCGCCGGCTGGGCCGGCCGCGCCGAGGACGGCCCGCTGCTGGACCCCTTCTGCGGCGCCGGCACCATCGCCATCGAGGCCGCCCAGCTCGCCTGCGGCATCGCCCCGGGCCTGCAGCGCCGCTTCGCCTTCGAGCGGCAGCTCCCCTTCGCCCCGCTGCGCGCGACGTGGCAGCAGATGAAGCGGGCCGCGCAGGCGCGCGTGCACGCGCCGACCGTCCCCATCTTTGCCGGCGACGTGAGCTTTCGCATGACCGACTTCGCCGCGCGCAACGCCGCGCAGGCCGGCGTCGCGCACGCCATCGAGTTCAAGACCGCCGACGCCCTGCAGCGCCTGCCGCCGGCGCCGGCCGGCACGCTGCTCATGAACCCGCCTTACGGCGAGCGCATCGAGCCGAAAGGGCAAGGCCAGGGCGGGAACAGGAACCTCGCCCGCGCAGCGCGCGAGGGCTTCGACGACGGCGCCGAGGCCGCGGCCTTCTTCGCCGCGCTCGCCTCGCACTGGAAGCGCCACTACGCCGACTGGACCGCCTGGTGCCTGAGCCCCGAGCCGCGCCTGCCCTCGCTCATGCGCCTGAAGGAAACCCGCCGCGTGCCGATGTACAACGGCGGCATCGAGTGCCGCCTCTTCCGCTTCGATCTCGTCACCGGGTCCAACCGCGCGCCGCGATGAGGGCGCGCTCGCGGGGCAGGCTGGGCACCGCCCGGCCCCGGGGCGGGCTCAGATGAACAGGCAGACGTCCGCCTCCCCGGCGAACTCGAGGAAGGTCGCTGCGCCGCCGTGCTCGATGCCGTCGATGAAGTCGCCCGCCTGAAACTCGAACAGGTCTGCGCTCATCTGGCAGGCGATGAAGCTCACGCC
>CAUJJO010000122.1 GCA_963205125.1 Pseudomonadota bacterium
GAGCCCGACGTGCTGGTGCAGCTCGGCGCCCGCCTCACGCGCGTGGCCACGCCGGTCTGGGACGACCCGATGTGGTTCCGCGGCGGCTTCGGGCGCTACCACCGCGGCCCCTGGTTCGGTCCGTCGTGGTCGCTTGGCTGGGCCTACACCGCGCCCCGCTACGAATACGAGACGGCAATGCTGCTGCGCGACCGCGCCAGCGGCAAGCCGCTCTACGAAACGCGCGCAGCCAGCGACAGCGCCGGCCGCCCCGACGAAGCCACGCTTGGCGCCATGTTCATGGCCGCACTGACCGACTTCCCGCGCCCGGCGCTCAATCCGCGGCAGGTCAGCGTGCCGCTTGCCCGCCAAGCGCCCTGAAGCCGGCCGGTAGGCGCGCGCGATCGACCAACTGTCGGATTTTTTGACAGCCCGTGTTCTCCCGACGGCGGGCTCGTCCTGCTCGCTTGTCACTCCTTCGAGAAACCTCTTTTCCATCAATGATTTGAACGCATCCCCCGTGAATGAGGGGATGCGATGGAACGCTTCCTGCTAGGACTTAGGCAGCGGCTCGTCAAAGGCATACCGCCGAAAGCGCGCCCCTCGTTGTCACCTGGAGGGTTCCGATATGAGGCTCGATCTGTTCACCCCGCTGCGAACACTGGGCGCCGCCGCTCTCGGCGCGTGCACCCTGGCGTTTGCCCCGGTCGCTTATGCCGACACCATCTCGCCGACGAGTTTCGCGGCAAGCCTGGGCGTCGGCGACTCCGTCACCGTGCGCAAGACGGTCGTCGTGCAGAAGGCCGGGCCGACCGACGCCGTCGTCGACATCATGTTCGTGTTCGACACCACGGGCAGCATGGGCAGCGCGATCGCCGGTGCGAAGAGCGCGGCGACGGGCGTGCTAAACGATCTGCAAACCACCTACGGCAACGTGCACAGCGGCGTCGTGCAGTACGACGACCCCGGCCGCACGATGCTCAACAACCTCACCGGCACGATCGCGACGACGCAGGCCTCGATCAACAGCCTCTACGCCTGCTACGGCGACTGCGGCGGCGACTGGCCAGAGGTCGGCTTCGGCGGGATCAAGCTGGCCGCCGACAGCGGCTCCTGGCGCGCAGGCTCGAACCGTTTCGTGCTCGTCTTCGGCGACGCGCCGTTCAAGAGCGGGCCCGGCGCGAGTGACAACCTCGCCGGGACGCAAGCGTCGCTGACCGGCAGCAACATCAAGCTCTACGCCCTGGACTACGGCAGCATCAACTCCTACAGCGACATCACCAACCTCGGCGGCACCGTGCTTCCGGGCGGCTCGTCGGCAGACGCCGTGGCCAATGCCATCAAGGCCGCCGTCTCGGCCGGCTTCGCGTCCTACGGCTCGGTCACCGTCGACGACCTGGACCTTGGCCTGCCCGAGATCGCGGTGAGCACGGTCTGCGTCTCTGCCGACATCGGGACCTGCTCCGGCGCCGACGCCATCGGCAAGTTCGACCGCACGGTCGACCGGACCTTCGAGTTCGACGTCACCTTCACCCGCGTCGCGGCAGGTACGGCGGCATTCGACACTTACGCGCTGGTCGATCGCGGCATCGTCGCGCGCGAGGCCGATCGCTTCACCGATGGGGGCGGCACCGTCCCGACGCCGGGTTCGCTGGCGCTGGCCGGCCTGGCGCTCTCGGTCCTCGGCCTGCGTCGCCGCAAGTCGCACTGACCTGACTGGGCCCCTGGTGCCTCCGCCCTGCGGGGCACCCGGGCGAGTTCAGCAACGCTCGACCGAACGGGCGCACCACCCGCAAGGGAGGTGCGCCCGCCTTCATTTGCCGGGGGCACGGCGCCCCGGGTCAGAGCCGGCCCAGAAGATCCTTGGCATCGCCGGCCCAGCGGGCCTGCGGGCTTGCCTTCAGCGCAGCCTCGAGACTGGCCCGTGCCTGCGCCTTGCGACCGAGCTGCGCAAGAATGGCCCCCTGGTGGTAGCCGTAGGTCGCCGACTTCGGATCGATCGCCAGGGCACGCTGCACGCTTGCCAACGCCTCGTCGAGCTTGCCTTCGGCGCGCAGCGCCCAGCCCAGGGTATCGTGCGCCTGGGGTCGGCTTGGCGCCAGCGCCACCGCCCGACGCGCAAGATCCACCGCCTGCCCGCCCTGCCCCTTGCGCGCGATCAGCAACACGGCCAGGTTGTTGAGCGCGGCGTAGGAATCGGGCTGCGCCTGCAGCACACGGCGATACGCGGCTTCGGCCTCGTCGAGGCGGCCCTGCGCTTCGTACAAGGCCCCGAGGCGGAACTCGGCGACTCCGACCGCGCCGCCGCCAAGTCCCGCGGCACGCCGATAGGCCTCGATCGCGCCCGCGGTGTCGTTCTTCATCACCAGCAGGTCGCCCTTGTCGAGGAAAGCCTCGGGCGCATCCGGAACGGCCGCCGCCAGGCGGTCGAGCGCATGGATCGCCTCGTCGATGCGCCGCTTCGACGCCTGGTAGCGCGCCAGCGCCAGCAGCGCGCGCGGATCCTTCGGGGCGCTGCGCGCAGCCTGCTCGAAAGCCTGCAGCGCGTCCTGGTCGCGCCCCTGCGCGGCAAGCGAGAGGGCCAGGCCTGTCAGCGCTCCAGCTTGATCGGGCTGGCTCGAGATCACGCTGCGAAAGACCGCCTCGGCCGCGGCGCCGTCACGCTGCGTCAGCAAGGCTTCACCCAGCTCCAGCTTGATGGCCAGGTCCTGGGGGGCCGCCTTCACCGCCTTGCGCAAGGCATCGACCGCCGCAGGAAGCCGCCGCTGCCGCAGGCTCCACGAGGCCGTCGCCCGCAGGACCGCCGGATGATCGGGCGCAAAGCCACGCGCCTTCTCGAGCCAGCGATCGACCGCCGCAACCGGCTCGCCACGCTGCGCGGCCAGTTCGGCCATCCCGAGCGCCGCACCCCAGGAACGCGGCTCGAGCCGCAGCGCTTCCTGGAAGGATGATTCGGCGGCGTGCCAGTCGTGGGCATCCAGCGCGCGCAGACCGGCCAGCACCGCGTTGGCCCCGGCACCCTGGGCGTGCAGTTGCGCTTGCGGCAGCGAGAGCACCGGCGCAGCAAGCGCCGGGCCAAGCGGACCCGCCCCGAACAGCGTCGCCGCGAGCATCACCCGCACCCGGCCCGTCGACCACTTCACCGTGCATCGCATGAGTCTGCCCCTTGCCTTTGTCCACGAACGCCACGTCGCCTGCAGGCCATCGCCGCCGCAGCGTCGATTGTCGACGGGCTGCGCGTCCGCGCGCCATCCCGCGGGCACCCTGCCTTCGAATGCGCGGCGAAGCGGCAGCGCTTCACGCTTGTCCGTGGCGCCATCAGGGACGCGACAGGCGCCGCCCTTCAGGGCAAGGGCGAATCCTCCCGCCCCGCCTGCGCCGCCAGCAGCCGCAGGTCGTCCTGCCAGCCCTGCAGGCGCTCGTGCAGCCGGCGGCGCTGTTCGGGGCCGGCGGCTTCGTGCAGGCGCGCGGCGAGCTCGCAGTTGAAGTCGCGCACGCGCTGCTGATGCGCGCGGTAGGCGGGGTCGGGCGAGTGCTCGGCGTCGTGCACCAGGCCTTGCAGCACCGCGGCGATGCGGGCGGCGTCGGCGCGCTCGGCGACCAGCCGGCGCAGGCTCTGCAGCGTCTGCTGCTGGCGCTGCTCGCGCTCGGCAAGCCAGCGCGCGGCTTCCAGCGGCGAGCTGCGCAGCATGCGGGCCAGCAGTTCCCGCTGCGCCGGGTTCAGCCGGCCGTAGAAGCGCTCGGCGCGGTCCTGCAGGCGCTGCCGCGCGGCCGCCTCGCGCTCGGCGGGGTCGGGCTGCAGGTGCTCGCGGCGCAGTTCCTCGTTGCCCTCGGCGAAGCGACGGGCGATGTGCTGCAGCTGCGCTTGCGACAAGGAGGCGACCCAGGGCGCCATCCGGACGAGCGCGTGCTGCAGCGCGGGCTCGAGCTGCTGGCGCGCCTCGTCGGCCAGCGCACACATCTGCGCGGGCGTGATCGATTCGGCCGACTTCGCCTGCAGGCGCGCCAGCCAGATCGCGTAAGCATCGAGTTGGGCCTTACGATGCCAGGTGAACCAGGATCGGATGTCGTCCTTGACGCGCTGGGCCTGCTCGCCGCCGAAGTCCCCCCAGCCGTCCAGCCACCACCACGCAAGCGTCGGGCCCTTGTCGTAGGCCAGGCGCAGCGCGCTGCAAGCGCTGAGCAGGGACAGGGCCACCGCCAGCCACCACCCTTTGAGGATCGTCGATCGCATGGCACTCCACGTCGTCGTCATGGCCGCGGGCAAGGGCACCCGCATGAAGTCGCAGCGGCCCAAGGTGCTGCATCGTCTCGCCGGCCGCCCGCTATTGCAGCACGTGCTGGACAGCGCCGCCGGCCTGCACGCCGCGCAGACCCTGGTCATCACCGGCCATGGCGCCTCCGAGGTCGAGGCGTCACTCGCCGGCCTGCCGCTGCAGTGCGTGCGCCAGGTGCCGCAGCTGGGCACCGGCCACGCCGTCCAGCAGGTGCTGCCGCATCTGCCCGAGGGCGAGGGCACGGTGCTGATCCTCAACGGCGACGTGCCGCTGATCCGGCAGGCGACGGCACGCGCGCTGGTCGAGGCCTGCGGCGACCGGGCGCTGACGCTGCTGACCGTCGAGATGGCCGACCCGAGCGGCTACGGCCGCATCGTGCGCGACGACACGGGGCAGGTGCGCGGCATCGTCGAGCACAAGGACGCCACGCCCGGGCAGCGCGCGATCCGCGAGATCTATACCGGCATCATGGCCGCACCGCTGGCCGCCCTCAGGCGCTGGGTGACGGCGCTGCGCAACGACAACGCCCAGGGCGAGTACTACCTGACCGACATCGTCGCCATGGCGGTCGCCGAAGGCACGCCGGTACGGGCGCAGCGGGCCACGGGCGAGACCGAGGTGAAGGGGGTGAACAGCCCGCAGCAGCTCGCCGAGCTCGAACGCAGCCTGCAGGCCGAACTCGCCGCGGCGCAGATGGAGGCCGGCGTGCGCCTGGCCGACCCGGCGCGCTTCGACCTGCGCGGCACGCTTTCCTGCGGCGAGGATGTGGAGATCGACGTCGGCTGCGTCTTCGAGGGCCGGGTGCGCGTGGGGCAGCGCGTGTCGATCGGCGCGCACTGCGTCATCCGCGACGCCGAGATCGGCGACGACGTCGTGATCCACCCCTTCACGCACATCGAGGGCGCGCGCGTGGGCGGCGGCGCCCGCATCGGCCCCTATGCGCGGCTGCGCCCGGGGGCCGATCTGGGCGCCGAGGTGCACATCGGCAACTTCGTCGAGGTGAAGAACTCGACGCTGGGCCGCGGCGCCAAGGCCAACCACCTGGCCTACCTGGGCGATGCGACGGTCGGCGCGCGCGTCAACTACGGCGCCGGCAGCATCACCGCCAACTACGACGGCGCCAACAAGCACCGCACGGTGATCGAGGACGACGTGCACGTGGGCAGCAACTGCGTGCTGGTGGCGCCGCTGACCGTCGGCGCCGGGGCGACGATCGCCGGCGGCTCGACGATCGCCCGCCCGGCCCCGGCCGGTCAGCTCACCGTGGCACGCGCACGCCAGCTCAGCGTGCCGACCTGGAAGCGTCCGGTGAAGGCGAAGAAGGGCTGAGCTCGCCCTCCACCACCTGCGCGGCCAGGCAGAGGTCGTCCCAGGCGCGCGCCTTCTCGGCCGGGCTGCGCAGCAGGTAGGCCGGGTGGTAGGTGACGACCAGCGGCACGCCCTGGTAGCGGTGCACGCGGCCGCGCAGCTTGCCCACCGGCTCGTTGCTCTGCAGCAGCGACTGGATCGCAAAGCGCCCCATCGCCAGGATGATGCGCGGCTGCACGAGCGCGATCTGGCGCTGCAGGAAGGGCTCGCAGGCCAGCAGTTCGTCGGGCTGCGGATTGCGGTTGCGCGGCGGCCGGCACTTCAGCGTGTTGGCGATGAAGACGCGCTGCGCGGGCGGCTGCGGCCCCTCCGCCGCGCGGGTGAGCGAAAGCGCCGCCAGCATCTGGTCGAGCAGTTGGCCGGCCGCGCCGACGAAGGGCTCGCCCTGCAGGTCCTCCTGCTCGCCGGGGGCTTCGCCGACGACCATCCAGTGCGCCTCGGTGTGACCGACGCCGAACACCGGCTGGGTCCGCGTCCCGTGCAGTGTGCAGGCGCTGCAGGCCGCCACCGCCTCGCGCAGCGCCGGCCAGTCGAGCCGCGCGATCGCCTGCCGCCGCTCGGCGAGCGCCGCCGCCGCGGGCTCGTCCGCCGCAGCGACAGGCGATGCGGCCGGCGAAGCAAGAGCCGCGGCGGATGCGCCGGCCACGTGCGGCGGCGCGGCACGCGTCCTTGCTGGGCCGACTGCCCGATCGGACGCGGGCGCGGACGTGGATTCCGTCGAGGGCGCAGCGACCTTCTCCGGCTCGCCGGCCTGCGGCACGGGCGCGGCGCGCGACCACGGCCGCAGGCCCATCGCGCGCAGCATCTGCTGCTGGCGGGCGCTCCAGATCATGGTGTCTGCGGCGCACGGGTCAAGCCCAGCGCCAGGCGCATCACCCGCGCGTCCTCGCGAGCGCTGTGAGCCGCCGGGTAGTAGCGCGGGCGCCGGCCGATCTCGACAAAGCCGCGACGCGCGTAGAGCTCCTGCGCCCGCACGTTGCCCAGGCGCACTTCGAGCAGCAGGCTGCCCGCGCCGAGGGCCTGCGCGCGGGCGATCACCTCCTCCAGCATCGCGCGCGCATGGCCCTGGTGCTGGTGGGGCGGGGCGACGGTGAGGTTGAGCAGATGCACTTCGTCGACGCCGGGCATGGCGACGAAGTAGCCGAGGACGGCGTCCTGCGCGTCGACGCGAAGCTCGGCCACGTAGCCCGCACGAAGCGAGTCGACGAAGTTGCCCTGCGTCCACGGAAAGCTGTAGGCGCGCTGCTCGATGGCCAGCACCTGCTCGAGGTCGTCCTCGCGCATCGCACGCTGCCGCACATCGACGCCTTGGCAGGCCGCCACCGGCTGTGCGTGCCGTGGCGCCGCCGCCGTCCGGCGCTTGCCCTTGGGCGGCGCGGCGCTCATCGCGCGGCGGCGCTCGCGGCCGCCGCTGCCACCGCCGCGGCCTGCGCGCGCTCGGCGGTGGTCAGCGCGACCTTGTCGCGCAGGTAGAGCGGCAGCGCGTGGGACGCGTCGAGCCCGGCGCCGTCCCGCTGCGCGCATGCCGCCAGCGCGAGCAGCGCCGCGGCACGCGCCGTGCCCGCCTCCAGGCGCAGCGCGCGCGGGCAACAGGCCTGTAGTTCGGCGTCGAAGAGCGCGAGCGCCGAGCCCGTGCAGCGATCGGGCGGCGCCTGCCCCCAGCGCTCGGCCAGCGCCCGCGGTTCCCACAGCGCAGCGGCCTCGCCGACGGACCAGCGGCCATCGGCATCGACATCGGCATCGACATCGGCATCGGCATCGGCATCGATAGCGGCACCGGCCTTCGCCTGCGCGCCGGCCTGCCAGCGATAGCGTGCGGCGTAGATCTCGCCCATGCGCGCGTCGATCGCCACGCCGATCTCGACGTCGACCCTCAGAGCGGCCTGCCGCCTGGCCTGCTCGGCAACGATGAGCAGGCTGTCGATCGGCAGCACCGGCCGCGCCAGCGCCAGCGCCAGCCCTTGCGCCACCGCGCAGCTCGTGCGCAGCCCGGTGAAGGCGCCGGGGCCACGGCCGAAGGCGATCGCCGCGACCTGGTCCATGCCGCGCCCGGCGCGCGCCAGCAGCGCCTGCAAGGTCGGCAGCAGCGCCGCCGAGGCCGCCGCGCCGCCGGGCGCGTCCTCGGTGAAGCGCTGCCCGCCGCACTGCACGGCCACGGCCATGCGCTCGGTCGAGGTGTCGAAAGCGATCAGCGTGTCGTGCGTCAAGCGAAGGCTCACGAAGGCTCACCAAGGCCCAGGAAAGCTCATGGGCGAGGGCGCTGCGGCGATTCGGGGCATGCCGAAAACCTGGGTGGCGGCGAGCACGCCGCCCTTCTGTCTTTCAGGCCTTCAAGCACTCAGCCCTTCGACGCCCGCACCTGGGCGAGCAGGCGCGACGCGTCGCTCACCTCGAGCTTGCCCGAATCCTCGACGTTGAGGGTCTTGACGACGCCGTCGACGACCAATGCGGAATAGCGGTTGGAGCGCAGGCCCAGGCCCTTGGTGGTGAGGTCCAGCGTCAGCCCGGTGGCCTGGGTCCAGGTCGCGCTGCCGTCGGCGATCATGCGGATCTTGCCGGCGGTCTTCTGGTCGCGCCCCCAGGCGCCCATGACGAAGGCATCGTTGACGGCCACGCACCAGATCTCGTCGACGCCCGCGGCCTTCAGCGCGTCGGCCTGCTCGAGGTAGCCCGGCAGATGCTTTAGATGGCAGCCCGGCGTGAAGGCGCCGGGAACCGCAAAGAGCGCGATCGTCTTGCCGGCCGCCGCCTTGCGCACATCGAATGCGTTGGGGCCCACCGCGCAGCCCTCGCCGGCAAGCTCGACGTACTCCTGCAGCGCGCCCTCGGGCAGCGCGTCTCCGACCTTCAACATGGCTGGATCTCCTCCGTGTGACGTGAATCGTCGGCCGCCAATGCGACGCGGCCGGCGCGCGAGTATCGCGCGGCCGGCCGCCTGGCGTGGGGAAGCGGGTGCCAAGCCCCGCGCCGGGGCGATCAGACCAGCTTGGCCTTCTCGACCAGGCGGGTCACGACCCAGGCCTTGGTCTTGCTGATGGGTCGGCCCTCGGCGATTTCCACCAGGTCGCCGAGCTTGTACTGGCCCTGCTCGTCGTGGGCGTGGTACTTGCGCGAGCGCGCGACGATCTTGCCGTAGAGCTCATGCGCGTTGCGGCGCTCGATCAGCACGGTGACGGTCTTGGCCCGCTTGTCGCTGACGACGCGGCCGATCAGCGTGCGGGTGTTCTTGGCAGCGGCTTGCGCCGCGGCAGTCGTTTCGCTCATTTGGCAGCCCTCTTCTTCTCGGCCAGGATGGTCTTGGCGCGGGCGATGTCACGGCGGGTGCGGCCCAGCTGGGTGTGGTTGGCCAGCGCCTGCGTGGCCTTCTGCATGCGCAGGCCGAAGTGGGCGCGCAGCAGGTCGGCGATTTCCTTCTCGAGACCGGCGATGTCCTTGGCGCGCAGTTCGGATGCTTTCATGTCGTACTCCTGCACTCAGGCGCCGACCTGGCGCGTGACGAAGGTCGTCGCCAGGGGCAGCTTGGCCGCAGCCAGGGTGAAGGCCTCGCGGGCGAGCGCCTCGGGGACGCCGTTGAGCTCGTAGAGGACCTTGCCGGGCTTGATCTCCGCGACGTAGAACTCCGGGTTGCCCTTGCCGTTGCCCATGCGCACCTCGGCCGGCTTCTGGCTGATCGGCTTGTCGGGGAAGATGCGGATGAAGATGCGGCCCCCGCGCTTGATGTGGCGCGAGATGGCGCGGCGCGCAGCCTCGATCTGGCGTGCCGTGATGCGGCCGCGCTCGGTGGCCTTGAGGCCGAAGTCGCCGAACGACACGTTGGCGCCACGCGTGGCGACGCCGGTGTTGCGGCCCTTGTGCTCCTTGCGGAACTTGCGACGTGCGGGTTGCAGCATCGTCACTCTCCTTTGTTCTCGCCGCCGGCCGCCGGAGCGGCGCGGCGGACACGCTTGACGGCCGGGCCCGGGCCCTTGGCCGCCGCGTCGGCAGACGGCGCGGCGTCGGCACGCGGCGCGCGGTCGGCGCCCGGGCGGCCGCGACCGGGCCGGTCGCCGGCCGGGCGCGGGCCACGGCGGCCGCGGCGGTCGTCCTCGCCCTCGGTCTTCGGGATCGCAGGCGCCTCGCCGTTGGCCAGGCGGTCGCCGCGGTAGACCCAGACCTTGACGCCGATGACGCCGTAGGTCGTCTTCGCTTCGCTGAAGCCGTAGTCGATGTCGGCCTTGAGGGTGTGCAGGGGCACGCGGCCCTCGCGGTACCACTCGGTACGGGCGATCTCGATGCCGTTGAGGCGCCCGGCACTCATGATCTTGATGCCCTGCGCGCCCAGGCGCATCGCGTTCTGCATCGCGCGCTTCATGGCGCGGCGGAACATGATGCGCTTCTCGAGCTGCTGCGTGATCGACTCGGCGATCAGCTGCGCATCGATCTCGGGCTTGCGAACTTCCTCGATGTTGACGGCCACCGGCACGCCCAGGCGGCGCCCGAGTTCGGCCTTCAGGTTCTCGATGTCCTCGCCCTTCTTGCCGATCACGACGCCCGGACGCGCCGAGAAGATCGTGATGCGGGCGTTCTTGGCCGGACGCTCGATCAGGATGCGCGAGACCGCGGCACTCTTGAGCTTGGACTTCAGGAAGTCGCGAACCTGCAGGTCCTCGGCCAGCATGCCGGCGAAGTTGCGGCTGTTGGCGAACCAGCGCGAAGCCCAGGCCCGGGTGACGGAGAGCCGGAAGCCGGTCGGGTGGATTTTCTGTCCCATGATGTCTTCCAGCTCCTCAGTTGCCGACCGTCACGAAGATGTGGCAGGTGGGCTTGCTGATGCGGTTGCCGCGGCCCTTGGCGCGGGCGGCGAAACGCTTGAGCGTGGCGCCCTGCTCGACATAGATCGTCTTGACCTTCAGCTCGTCGATGTCCGCGCCGTCGTTGTGCTCGGCGTTGGCAACGGCCGACTCGACGACCTTGCGCACGATCAGCGCGGCCTTCTTGGGCGTGAAGCGCAGGATGTTCAGGGCCTGGTCGACCGGGCGGCCGCGGATCATGTCCGCCACCAGCCGTCCCTTGTCGACCGAGAGGCGCACGCCGCGTGCACTGGCCGTGGTTTCGATTGCCATGCTGCGCCCCCTTACTTCTTGGCCTTCTTGTCCGCCGGGTGACCCTTGAAGAGACGGGTCAGGGCGAACTCGCCGAGCTTGTGGCCGACCATCTGATCGGTCACGTAGACCGGCACGTGCTGCTTGCCGTTGTGCACGGCCACGGTCAGGCCGATGAACTCGGGCAGGATGGTGCTGCGGCGCGACCAGGTCTTGATCGGCCGCTTGTCCTTGGTGGCGGCGGCCTTCTCGACCTTGGCCAGCAGGTGGTGGTCCACGAAGGGACCCTTCTTGAGCGAACGGGTCATGTCCTACGACCTCACTTCTTCTTGCGACGCGAGACGATCATCGTCTGCGTGCGCTTGTTGCTGCGCGTGCGGTAGCCCTTGGTCAGGTTGCCCCACGGGTCGACGGGGTGCTTGCCGCTCTTGCTGCGCCCCTCGCCGCCGCCCATCGGGTGGTCGACCGGGTTCATCACGATGCCGCGCACCGTCGGGCGCACGCCGCGCCAGCGGATGGCACCGGCCTTGCCGTACTGGCGCAGGCTGTGCTCCTCGTTGCTGACCTCGCCGATGGTGGCGCGACAGTCGATATGGATGCGCCGCACTTCGCCCGAGCGCAGGCGAACCTGCGCGTAGACGCCTTCGCGCGCCATCAGCGTCACCGCCGCACCGGCCGAGCGCGCGATCTGCGCGCCCTTGCCGGGAAGCATCTCGACGCAGTGGATCGTCGAGCCCACCGGAATGTTGCGGATGGGCAGCGCGTTGCCGGCCTTGATCGGCGCTTCGGCGCCCGACAGCAGCGTGGCGCCGGCGTCGACGCCGCGCGGCGCGATGATGTAGCGGCGCTCGCCATCGGCGTAGCACAGCAGCGCGATGTGGGCACTGCGGTTGGGGTCGTACTCGATGCGCTCGACCTTGGCCGGCACGCCGTCCTTGTTGCGGCGGAAGTCGATCACGCGGTAGTGATGCTTGTGTCCGCCGCCCTTGTGGCGGGTGGTGATGCGGCCGTGGTGGTTGCGGCCGGCATTCTGCTTCTGCGGCTCGAGCAGCGAGGCTTCGGGCGCGCCCTTGTGCAGGTGCTTGTGGACCACCTTCACCGCGGCACGGCGGCCCGGCGAGGTGGGCTTGATCTTGACGACGGCCATTTACGCAGCCTCCCCGGTGAAGTTGATCTCCTGACCGGCCTTCAAGGACACATAGGCCTTCTTCACGTGGTCACGTCGGCCGATCGAACGCCCGAAGCGCTTGACCTTGCCCTTCTGGTTGACGGTCTGCACCGACTCGACCTCGACCTTGAACATCAGCTCGACTGCGGCCTTGATCTCGGGCTTGGTCGCGTTGCGCAGGACCTTGAAGAGGATCTGGTTGCTCTTCTCGGCGGCGCGGGTGGCCTTTTCCGAAATGATCGGCGCCACCAGCACGGTGGCCAGGCGCCCTTCGTCGAACTTGGCGGGCTGGGTGGGGGTGGCGCTCATGCGAACATCTCCTTGAGCTGGTCGATCGCACCCTTGGTCACCAGCACCTTCTTGAAGAAGACGAGCGAGAGGGGGTCGGCGTAGCGCGGCTCGACCACGAGGACGTTGGTCAGGTTGCGCGAGGCCAGCGCCAGGTTCTCGTCGATCTGGTCGGCGATGACGAGGACCGAGTCCAGGCCCATGGCCTTGAGCTTGGCCGCCAGCAGCTTGGTCTTGGGCGCATCGACGCCCAGGGAATCGATCACCGCCAGACGGCCGTCGCGGGCCAGCTGCGAGAAGATCGACGCCATGCCGGCGCGGTACATCTTCTTGTAGATCTTCTGCGTGAAGTTCTCGTCGGGCCGGTTCGGGAAGATGCGACCGCCGCCGCGCCACAGCGGCGAACTCGTCATGCCCGCGCGGGCGCGGCCGGTGCCCTTCTGGCGGAACGGCTTCTTCGTGCTGTGCTTGACCTCGCCGCGGTCCTTCTGGGCGCGCGTGGCCTGGCGGCCGTTGGCCTGGTAGGCGACGACGATCTGGTGCACCAGGGCCTCGTTGTAGTCGCGCGCGAACACGGTGTCCGGCGCGTCGACCTTGGACGTGGCCTGGCCTTGTTCGTTCAGGAGCTCGAGTTGCATGCTCAGGCCTCCTTCTTGGCCTTGGCCTTGATGGCCGGGCGCACGACGACGTGACCGTTCTTGGCGCCGGGCACGGCGCCGCGCACGAGCAGCAGCGAGCGCGCCTCGTCGACGCGAACGATGTCGAGGTTCTGCGTGGTGACGGTCTCGTCGCCGAGATGGCCCGTCATCTTCTTGCCCGGAAAGACGCGGCCCGGGTCCTGCGCCATCGAGATCGAGCCCGGCACGTTGTGCGAACGGCTGTTGCCGTGCGAGGCGCGCTGCGAGGCGAAGTTGTGGCGCTTGATGGTGCCGGCGTAGCCCTTGCCGATCGAGGTGCCCTGCACGTCGACCTTCTGGCCGGCCGCGAACAGGCTGACAGGGACGCTGGCGCCGGGCTGGTACTGGCCGGCGGTCTCCGCGCTGACGCGGAATTCGCGCAGGATCGTCCCCGCCTCGACGCCGGCCTTGGCCAGGTGTCCGGCTTCGGGCTTGTTGACGCGGGAGGCCTTGCGCGACCCGAAGGTCACCTGCAAGGCGTTGTAGCCGTCGGTCTCGACGGTCTTGACCTGGGTGACGCGGTTGTTGGACACGTCCAGCACCGTCACGGGGATGGCGTCGCCATCGTCCGTGAAGATGCGCATCATGCCCACCTTGCGGCCCAGCAAGCCGAGGCTTTCGCTCAGACTCATGCTGCTCTCCAGCACCCCGCTCGCGGCGGGACGCCTTGTTTCACGATCCCGACATCGATTGGCCGGGGTGATCGCCGCATCCGGCCGACCCCCCGGGGTTCCAGGGCTCGGCCGGTGCGGCACTCGCAGGTCACGCGTGACCCGCGAAGCCGAAAATTATAACCGAAAACGACGCTGCGCTTGCCACTCGCGGCGGCACGGCCGTCTTGCAACTACTGCAGCTTGATCTCCACGTCGACGCCGGCCGGCAGGTCGAGCTTCATCAGCGCGTCGACGGTCTTGTCGGTCGGATCGACGATGTCCATCAGGCGCTGGTGCGTGCGGATCTCGAACTGGTCGCGGCTGCTCTTGTTGACGTGCGGTGAACGCAGGATGTCGAAACGCTGCATGCGCGTGGGCAGGGGAACCGGCCCCTTGACGATGGCGCCCGTGCGCTTGGCGGTGTCGACGATCTCGGCGGCCGACTGGTCGATGAGCTTGTAGTCGAAGGCCTTCAGGCGGATGCGGATCTTTTGCTTGGACATGGTGTACCTCGTTGTCGGAGAACGCCGCGGCCTCGAAGGCCGCGGAGGCTCGGTGCCCGCGCGGGCGACCTGTCGCCTGCGCAGGGTCCGGCCGGCGCATCGCGCAGGCCGGTGGGCACCATGTCACTCGATGATCTTGGCCACCACGCCCGCGCCGACGGTGCGCCCGCCCTCGCGGATGGCAAAGCGCAGGCCCTCTTCCATGGCGATCGGCGCGATCAGCTTGACGGTGATGCTCACGTTGTCCCCGGGCATCACCATCTCCT
>CAUJJO010000123.1 GCA_963205125.1 Pseudomonadota bacterium
GTGAGCTTCGATGCGCAGGACCAGCTCACGCCGGAGTTCCTGTCGCTGAACCCGAACAACAAGATCCCGGCGATCCTCGACCCGCACGGCCCCGGAGGCAAGCCGCTGCCGCTGTGGGAATCGGGGGCCATCCTGCTCTACCTGGCGGAGAAGAGCGGGCGCTTCCTGCCTGCGGACGCCGCGTTGCGCTGGCAGACGCTGCAATGGCTGATGTTCCAGATCGGCGGTGTGGGGCCGATGTTCGGGCAGGTCGGCTTCTTCAACAAGTTCGCCGGCAAGGCCTTCGAGGACAAGCGCCCGCGCGACCGCTACGTCGCCGAATCGAAGCGGCTGCTGGCCGTGCTCGAAGGCCGCATGCAGGGCCGCGCCTGGATCATGGGCGACGCGTACACGGTGGCCGATATCGCGACCTGGCCCTGGGTCAACAACCTCGTGACCTTCTACGAGGCCGGCGATCTCGTCGGATGGAGCGGTTTCACCGAGCTGCAGCGCGTGCGCGAGGCATTTCTTGCGCGCCCGGCGGTGCAGCGCGGCCTGGCCATCCCGCCGCGGCCCGGTGCCTGAGCGATTCCGGCTGCCGCCGCTGCAGGCGGCCATCGTCGACCTCGACGGCACGATGGTCGACACCGTCGGCGACTTCGAGGCGGCGCTCGCGCGCATGCTTCTCGACCTGGGCTACCCGGTGGTGGATCGCGACTTCATCGCGCGCACCGTCGGCAAGGGCTCGGAGCACCTGATCGCCAGAACGCTGGCGCACGTCGCTGCGCCGGCTGCGCTCTACGACCGCGCCTGGCCGCGCTATCAGCACCACTACCGGCACATCAACGGCGCGCATTCGATGGTCTATCCCGGCGTGGTCGAAGGCCTGAATCTCCTGCGCGCGCGCGGCCTGCGCCTGGCCTGCCTGACGAACAAGCCAACCGCGCACGCCAAGGCGCTGCTCGCGGCCAAGGGGCTGGCCGGCTTCTTCGAACACGTCTTCGGCGGCGACGCCTTCGCGCGCAAGAAGCCCGATCCGCTGCCGCTGGTGCAGACCTGCCAGACCTTGGGCACGCCGCCCGCGGCGACGATCATGATCGGCGACTCGAGCAACGATGCCACCGCTGCGCGCGCCGCCGGTTGCCCGGTGGTGCTGGTGAGCTACGGCTACAACCACGGCGAGCCGGTGCACGGCGTCGACTGCGACGCGGTGATCGAGCGCATCGACGCACTCGACGCGCTGCTGGGCTGATCGCCGCAGGCGCCGCCCGCCGCACCGCATGCCGCAAGCCTGCTGCTAGACTGCCGCCCCATGTTTGCGGCCGACGCCTTCGACGTCCCTTTTGCGCCAGCGCGCGCGGGTTCCCGTGACCGGGGAGCCTGGCCCTGGCGTCGCTGGCCCCGCTCCGCCTGACTCCGCAACGGGGTTCAGCGCCACCCGCCGGGCATGCCTCGGGCCCGCACTCCGCAAGCTTGACGCGCGCCGCGACGCCGGCCGGCGCGCGACGACCCCAAGGGCCGCCATGATCACCGAACTCGAATTCAAGAGCCTTGCCGCGCAGGGCTACAACCGCATCCCGCTCATCGCCGAGGCCTTCGCCGACCTCGAGACGCCGCTTTCGCTCTACCTCAAGCTTGCCGGCGGCCGCGCCGGCAGCTTCCTGCTCGAATCGGTGGTCGGCGGCGAGCGCTTTGGCCGCTACAGCTTCATCGGCCTGTCCGCGCGCACCTGGCTGCGCGCCAGCGGCTTCGCCACCGAGGTCGTGAGCGAGGGCCGCGTCGTCGAGCGCCACGAAGGCAATCCGCTTGACTTCGTCGCCGACTACCAGGCGCGCTTCAAGCCGGCGCTGCGGCCCGGCCTGCCGCGCTTCTGCGGGGGGCTGGCTGGCTACTTCGGCTACGACGCGGTGCGCTACATCGAGCCGCGTCTGGCGCGAACCTGGAAGGACGGCGGCATCGAGGTGCCCGACCTGCTGCTGCTGCAGACCGAGGAGGTCGCCGTCATCGACAACCTCTCGGGTCGCCTCTACCTCATCGTCTGGGCCGATCCGGCGCAGCCCGAGGCCTGGTTCAAGGCCAAGCGGCGCCTGGCCGAACTGGTCGACAAGCTGCGCTATTCGGTCAGCGCACCGGCGGTCAAGCGCGGCCCTGCGTACGCCGTCGAGCGCGAGTTCGAGAAGGCCGACTACCTGCGCGCCGTCGAGCGCGCCAAGGAATACATCGCCGCGGGCGACATGATGCAGGTGCAGATCGGCCAGCGCCTGAAGAAGCGCTACACCGAGAGCCCGCTCACCCTCTACCGCGCGCTGCGCTCGCTCAACCCCTCGCCCTACATGTACTTCTACGACCTGGGCGACTTCCAGATCGTCGGCGCCAGCCCCGAGATCCTGGTGCGCCACGAGCACACGCCCGCGGGCGACAAGGTGACGATCCGGCCGCTGGCCGGCACGCGCCCGCGCGGCGCGACTCCCGAGCTCGACCAGGCGCTGGAGGACGAGCTGCGCGCCGACCCCAAGGAGCGTGCCGAGCACCTGATGCTGATCGACCTCGCGCGCAACGACATCGGCCGCATCGCGCGCACCGGCAGCGTCAAGGTGACCGAGGCCTTCGCCATCGAGCGCTATTCGCACGTCATGCACATCGTCAGCAACGTCGAGGGCCTGCTGCAGGAGGGCATCGGCAACCTCGACGTGCTGCGCGCGACCTTCCCCGCGGGCACGCTCTCCGGAGCGCCCAAGATCCGCGCGATGGAGCTCATCGACGAGCTCGAGCCCGTCAAGCGCGGCATCTACGGCGGCGCCTGCGGCTACCTCAGCTTCGCCGGCGACATGGACCTCGCGATCGCCATCCGCACCGGCATCGTCAAGGGCCAGACGCTGTACGTGCAGGCCGCAGCCGGCGTCGTCGCCGACTCGGTGCCCGAGATGGAATGGCGCGAGACCGAGGCCAAGGCGCGCGCGCTGATCCGCGCCGCGGAACTGGTGGAGGAGGGTTTCTGACGTGAGTGCAGCCAGACATCACCTGATCGTCACGCCGGGCGACGGTCCGGCCCTGACGCCGGCGCAGCGGCGCTTCAACCAACTGCTGCAGAAGATCGACAAGGCGCGTGCCTTGCTGCAGGCCTGGGAGGAACAGGGCCGGCTCTTCGCCGTCGGCTACGCCGAGCGCGTGGGCCCGCTGCGCGCCGAGTTGCAGGGCGTGCAGGCGCAGCTCGTGCGGCGTCTGGAGGCCCTGCTCGCCGAGCGCGCGGCGCGCTGGAGCAAGGCCGACCGCCGCTATCTGCAGGAGGACTTGTGCGACTTCGCCGCGGCGCTGATCGACAGCGACGCCGACGAGGCGCTGCAGGCCGAGATGCGCGCCGTCTTCGAACGCCACGCCGGCCACGGCTTCGACGAGGAAAAGGCCGACGAGATGGCCGCGATGAAGGGCATGTTCGAGGCCGTCTCCGGCCTGGACCTCGGCGACGAGCTGCCGCAGTCCGAGGAAGCCTTGCTGCGCGCCGCGCAGCAGGCCATGGCCGCGCAGCAGGAAGAGCACGCGCAGCAGCGCGCGCGCCGCAAGCCGACGCAGGCCGAGCGGCGGCGCCAGCGCGAGCAGGCCGAAGCCACGCAGTCGCTGCGCGAGATCTACCGCAAGCTGGCCGCCGCCCTGCACCCCGATCGCGCCGAGGACGAGGCCGACCGCGTGCGCCGCAACGCGCTGATGCCGCGCGTCAACCAGGCCTACGAGGCCGGCGACCTGCTTGCGCTGTTTGCGCTGCAGCTCGAGATCGAGCAGGTCGACGCCGCCCACCTCGCGCGCGCCACCGCCGCACGCGCGCAGCAGTACAACCGCCTGCTGGCCGAGCAGCTCGCGCAGCTCGAGGCCGAGATCGAGGGTCAGCGCGTGCGGCTGTGCCTGGACCACGGGCTGCATCCCCAGTTGCGGCTGACACCTGCGGCCCTCGGCAAGCTGCTCCAGCAGGAGGTGGCCGAGCACCGCAGCATGCTGGCCGAGATGCGGCTCGACCTGAAGCGGTTGCAGGACCCCGCGCAGGCGCGCGCCTTCCTGCGCGCGCGCTGGCGCGAGGCGCAGGCCGATCACCTCTTCGACGACGATCTCTTCGACGACGGCCGCCTGTTCTGATTTCCCGGCGCCACGCGGCCGTCGCGCCAGAATGCCGCCAATGGCGCGTCGTCGAACCCCTTTTCACTACGTCAACCTGCACGGGCAGCCGCTGGGCTCGGCGGCGCAGGTCCAGCGCCGCAGCGCGTCGGGCGCGACCTCGGGGGAAGGGGTGCAGGCCGGGCCGATCGGGAAGGCGCTCGCCCCGGCCGACCTCGAGCGGGTCTTCGACGCGCTGACGCTGGCGGGTTGGCAGCGCAGCCGCACGGCGCTGCACACCTTGCTGCGGGCCTTGGCGTGGACGCGCGAGGGCGGCGGCGCGTTCTCGTCGCCGGAGGTGGCTGCAGCACTGGGCCAGTTGGCCGCGCAGGGTCGCGCCCAGCAGCATGAGGACGACGGCTGGTCGGTGCCCGCGGCCGCGGCCGAGCCGCGCCTGGCCGAGCTGCTCGGACGGCCCGAACTCGGCGCATGGTGGCGAATCTGGATGTGGGTGGCCGGCGGCGGCTACGGCTCCCCCGATCGTCTGCCCGCCTACCTGACGCTGCGCGGACCCGAGGAGGTGCAGGCCTTGCTGCGCATGGCGCTGGCCAGCGGCATCGACCTTGCGGGCTACGTAGCGCTCGAGCGCAGCGTGCTGCAGTACAGCAACCTGAACGAGCCGCTGCTGGCGGCGCTGGCGCAGCTGGAGCGTCTGCAGATCCTGCCGCGCGTCGATCCCGAACTGCTGTGGCGGCTGCTGGTGCTGCTGGACAACGGCGGCATGCTGCCGCGCGAGCCGGCCTTGTTGCGCTGGGTCGAGGCCCATGTCGCGCAGGCGCCGCAGGCCTGGGCCGCGGGGCTGCGGCTGCGCGTGGCCGAGCGGCGCCTGCACCGCGGCGACGGCGCGGGCATGCTGCAGGCCATCGGCGACGACCCCGGAGCCGGGCTTTTCCTGCCCTTGCTGCAGGCGCTGTGGCCGGCGCGCGAAGGCCGCTTCGACGAATCGGCGGCCGCCTTCCCGCTGGCCTGGAAGGCGCTGTGCGCGCAAATCGGCAAGCGCCGCGGCATCGCGCCGCTCAGCCTGTTGCAGTGGGTGCCGCTGGCCTTGATGGCAGGGCAGGACGCCGCGGCGTGGACGCAGGCGCGCAAGTTCTGCGTCGCCATGTCGGGCAGCCGCAACCCCCAGCCGACGCAGGAGTGGGGCGTGTGGGCGCACGCGCTGGCCGTGCGGCTGGGCGACGAGCGGCTGGAGCCCCACGCGCTGCGCGCGCATTCGAGCTGGTCGGCCGCGCTGCATGACTGCGACCGCATGGCCGACCGCGTCGTTCTTGCGGCCTGGCTGGGCAAGGCGCCCGCGGGCTGGTCTCGCGAATTGCTGCAGGGCATGGTCGATGCGCTGTACGCGGAAGGGCGGCCCTGGAAGGCCGACCTGCTGCTGCAGGCCTG
>CAUJJO010000124.1 GCA_963205125.1 Pseudomonadota bacterium
CGGCACGCTGCAGGTGCCCGAGATGACGCGCGAACTCGACGCCGAAGGCGCGAAGAAGATCGTCGTCGTCACCGACGAGCCCGGGAAGTACGAGACGTTCAAGGCGCGGCTTGCGCAAGGCGTCGCCGTGCGCCACCGCGACGAGCTCGACGCGGTGCAGCGCGAGCTGCGCGCCACCCCCGGCTGCACCATCCTGATCTACGACCAGACCTGCGCCACCGAGAAGCGTCGGCGCAGGAAGCGCGGCACGCTGGCGACACCGGCCAAGACCGTGATCGTCAACGAGCTGGTGTGCGAGGGCTGCGGCGACTGCAGCGTGCAGAGCAACTGCCTGAGCGTCGAGCCGGTCGAGACCGAGTTCGGCCGCAAGCGGCAGATCAACCAGAGCACCTGCAACAAGGACTTCAGCTGCGTGAAGGGCTTCTGCCCGAGCTTCGTGACGATCGAGGGCGGCACGCGCAAGCCGCTGCGGCGCGAGAAGCGCGGCGACCTGGCGGCGATGCCCGCGCTGCCCGAGCCGGCGCTGCCGCTGGCCGAAGAGGCCTACGGCATCCTCGTGGCCGGCGTCGGCGGCACCGGCGTGATCACGATCGGCCAGCTGCTGGGCATGGCCGCGCACCTCGAAGGCAAGGGCGTGGTGACGCAGGACGCCGGGGGCCTCGCGCAGAAGGGCGGCGCGGCCTGGAGCCATGTGCAGATCGCCAACCGGCCCGAGGCGATCCACACGACCAAGGTCGAGACCGCCAAGGCCGACCTCGTGCTCGCCTGCGACGCGATCGTCGCGGCGACCAAGCCGACGATGCAGGTGATGGCGCCCGGGCGCAGCTTCGTCGCGCTCAACAGCCACGGCACGCCGACCGCCTCGCTGATCGGCAACCCGAACTGGCGCTTCCCCGGCGCGGGCTGCGAGGCGGCGCTCGCGGCCGCGGTCGGTCGCGATCAACTCGGCGCCTTCGACGCCGAGCAGGCCGCCGTGCAACTGCTCGGCGAATCGATCTACAGCAACCCGCTGCTGCTGGGCTACGCGTGGCAGAAGGGGCTGATCCCGCTCTCGCGCGCGGCGCTGCTGCGGGCGATGGAGCTCAACGGCGTGCAGGTGCAGAACAACCAGGCCGCCTTCGAGTGGGGCCGCCACTGCGCGCACGATCTTGCGGCGGTGCAGGCGCTCTTTGCCGCGCGGCAGGCGATCGGGCAGGCGAAGAAGCCGACGCTGAATGAGTTCGTCGCGCGCCGCGTCGAGTTCCTCACCGCCTACCAGGACGCCGCCTACGCAGAGACCTACAAGGCCTTCGTCGAGCAGGTGAGCAGCGCGGAATCGCGGCTCGGTACCGGTACCGGTACCGCACTGGCCGAAGCCGTCGCGCAGAACCTGTTCAAGCTGATGGCCTACAAGGACGAGTACGAGGTCGCGCGGCTGCACATGGACCCGGCCTTCGTCGCGAAGATCGAGTCGATGTTCGAAGGCGACTACCGCATCGTCCACCACCTGGCGCCGCCGCTGACGGCCAGGCGCAACGACAAGGGCGAGCTCGTCAAGCAGCCCTACGGCCCCGGGGTGCGCAAGCTCTTCGGCGTGCTGGCGAAGCTGAAGAGCCTGCGCGGCGGCGCGTTCGACGTCTTCGGCCGCAGCGCGGACCGTCGCAGCGAGCGCGCGCTGATCGCCGAATACCGCGGCGGCATCGAGGAGCTGATGCGCGGGCTTTGCGCCGAGAAGCTGCCGCTGGCCGTCGAGATCGCGAACATTCCCGACGAGATCCGCGGCTTCGGCCACGTCAAGGAACGCAATCTGAAGGCCGCACGCGCGAAGTGGGAGCGGCTGCTTGCGCAATGGCGCAGCACAGCAGACAGCCGCTGAGGCCGCGCCTCAGTTCGCCGCGGGGGCGCCGCCGCCACACGCAGGCCCTCAGTGCATCACGAGGCCCTGCTGCGCCAGTGCCGTGTAGCGGCCGATGAATTCGTCGAAGGCCTCCGGAGTCGGGTCCGAGTCGGCAATCGCCTGCACGCCGGTCTTGAAGTGCTCGGCGAGCACGCCTTCGATGAAGATCTCCTTGCGCGCGAGCTTGTCGACGATCTCGAAGCCGCCGCGCCCGGCCGCGGGCGCGGCGCCGCGATCGTCGCCGTCGACCGCCTCTGGCCAGTCGACCTGGACCACGGCGTAGCTGTCCGAGTTGTAGAGCAGTTGCATGAGCTGGACTCCTTGCGCCGCAGATGGCTCTCGTATCGTGCAATTCAAGGGACGAGCACGAACAGCAGGGCGTCGCCATCGCGCCCGTTGCTCAGGCGCAGGCGCACCGGCAGGTGGTGGCGCGCCGGGTCCAGCCAGACCTGGACCGAGGTGTCGTGGGGCTTGCGCGGTTCGCGCGCCAGCGCCAGCGCCTCGATCGGGCGCCCGCCCGCCAGCTCGACCGCTTCGCGCCCGCTGACGGTGAAGGTCCAGACGTCGCTGTCGCCGCGCGAACCGGTGACGGCCATCTCCACCTGCGTGCCGGGCTGCCAGCGCGCGGGGTCGGCGTCGACGATCGCCGCCAGTTGCACCATCCACGACAGCCGGTCCTGCGCGCCGGCCAGCAGCGGATGTTGCGCCGCGTCGCCCGAATAGGTGATCAGGCCGCGTTCGCGCTGGAAATTGGCCGCGCGCTGCTCGCGGCCGCGGCGGCGGTCGAGGAAGCGCTCGGGCGCCAGCCCCGCCGCGTCGAAGCCGCCGCGGCTGCTCTGCGACAGCAGCGACAGGCCGAGCACCGAGCCCTGCAGCTGCAGCTCGTAGCGGCCGTCGTCGTGCTGCCAGCGCAGCTCGCCCTCGCCGCCGAGGGCGCCGCGGCGCAAGTCGTAGCGCAGCACGGCCGAAGGCGGGATGCGGGTGCGATAGGTCGGCGGCGCGCTCGCCGCCGCAGCCGGCGTGGCCGCCCGCGGCGCGGCCGCCGCGGCGAGCTGCAGCGTCTCATCGTCGTCGCTTGCCGCGGCCGGCGCCGGCACGGGCGCCGATGCCGCCGCCGCAGTGGCCGGGGCAGCGGCCTGCGCAGTGGTCGCCGCGGCGACCGTCGACGCAGACGCCGCCAGCGCCGCCTGCGCCTCCAACGCCGTCAGCGCCGGCATCGGCGCCTGGGACGCCTGCAGGGCCTGCGTCGACGAGGACCGCGCGACCGCGCCAGGGCGCTGCGGCGCGGACGGCTCGGGCACGGCCGGCGCACGTGCGGCGATCGGCGCCGCCGCGAGCTGGCGCACCGTCAGCACGCGTGGCGCATCCGCGCGCAGCGGCGCGACCGCCGCCGGCCAGCCGGTCAGCAGCACGCCGTGCAGGGCGAGCACGGCCACCGCCCAGAGTGCCAGGCCCAGGGCCGGGACGCGCGCCGACGTTGCAGGCTGCGCGCGGCCGGGCGGGCTCGTGAGCTCGCGGTCGGGGGCGCGTTGGGGAATACGGGAGGTGAACACCGGACAATGGTGCCATCGATGGCCAAGCGGCGTGCCGCCCGCATCCTCATGAAGCTTGCCACCCTTCACGACGGCTCCCGCGACGGCCAGCTCGTCGTCGTCGCGCGCGATCTGGCGACGGCGCAGCACGCCAGCGCCATCGCCACGCGGATGCAGCAGCTGCTTGACGACTGGAACTTCCTCTCGCCGCAGCTCGAGGACGTGTACGCCGCGCTCAACGCGGGCAAGGCGCGCCACGCCTTCCCGTTCGACCCGCGGCAATGCATGGCGCCGCTGCCGCGCGCCTTCTGCTGGGCGCGGGCCTGCGACGCGGCACGCGACGCGCCCGCCGCGTCCGGGCCGCCGACGCTGCATCTGCGCCGCGGCGACGCCCTGCTCGGCCCGCGCGAGGATGCGGTCGGTATCGACGTCGGCGAGGCCAACGCGCACGCCTGTGCGGCGGTGCTGGCGGCTGTCGGCGGCGACCTGCCGCGCGCGGCCGCCCCGGCGCAGGCGCTGGAGGCGGTGCGGCTGCTGATGCTTGCGCTCGAGTGGACGGCGCCTGCACCGTCGACGCAAGCGGCCGGCGCGTCGGAGCCCGGGGACACGGCACGGGCGACCGCCTTCGCCCCGGTGGCGGTCACGCCCGACGAGCTCGGCGCCGCATGGCGCGGCGGCCGCGTGCACCTGCCGCTGCGACTGGACTGCGACGGCGCGGCCGCCGCGACGGTCGACGCCGCCGCGGCCATGACGCACGACTTCGGCGCGCTGCTGGCGGCGCTGGCACGAACCCAGGGGCTGCGCGCGGGCACCATCGTCGGCAGCCGGGCGCTGCTTGCGGCGCTTGCACCGGCCCGCGCGAAGACAGCCCCCATGGCCCCCGACGCCCCGCTGCGGCCGGCGGGCGTGCGCGCGCGCCTCGAGATGAGGGCGGACGACGAGGGCGGCATCGGCCGCAGCGTCTTCGGCGCGGTCGAGCAAGGCCTTGCGGTCAGCGACGGCGCGGCGCATTCCTGAGTTCGCGGCGCACAATGCGCCGGTCCGCCACCACCGCATCGCGCCCGCCATGACGACACCCGATTTCGCCCGCATGGTCCCCGGCTTCGACTTCCTGCAAGGCCTGATGAAGAGCGCCGGCAGCAGCCTCCCCGGCATGGGTCAATGGGTGGCGCCGACGCTGGATGCCGAGGAAGTCGACAAGCGCATCCAGGAGCTGCGCACCGTGCAGTTCTGGCTCGAGCAGAACGCGCGCATGCTGGCCGCCACCATCCAGGCCCTGGAAGTGCAGCGCATGACGCTGGCCACGCTGCAGACGATGAACGTGCCGATGAGCGAGCTGCGCGAGTCGATGAAGATCGACCCGGCAACCTTCGCCGCAGCGGCATCCGCGGCACCCGCCGCCCCGGCCGCGAGCCCCGCGCCGGCCAGTGCGCAGCCCGAGCCCGCGGCCGCGGCAACGCCGCCCGCGGTCGACCCGCTGCAGTGGTGGGGGGCGCTCACGCGCCAGTTCACCGACCTCGCGACCAAGGCGATGCAGGAGATGCCGACCGAGGCCGCCAGCGTCTTCGCCAAGACCGCGGCCGCCGCGGCCGCAGCGGCCCCCGCGGGCAAGGCGCGCGCCACCCAGGCCGCGGCCAAGGCCGGCAAGGCCGCCCCGGCGGCCAGGAAGCGCGCCAAAGGCACCCGTACGGCCGCCCCGAAGGCTGGCACATAGCGCCGCGCACCGGGCGGCCTCCTGGGAAGCCCTCGTTGTGAGGCCCGCGGCGCACCCGGATACTTGGGATTGACAGCCACGGCCCGCGCCCGTCCGCGCGGGCCGACTTCCCCCCAACCCGCGGAGATCCCATGACCCAGACCTCCAAGCCGGCCCCGCGCCGCCGCTTCCTGAAGAACGCAGCCGCTGCCACCGCCGGTGCCGGCGCCATGGCCGCACCGATGATCGCCAGCGCCCAGGCGGTGTCGCTGCGCTTTCAGAGCACCTGGCCGGCCAAGGACATCTTCCACGAGTACGCCACCGACTTCGCCAAGAAGGTCAACGACATGGCCGGCGGCAGGCTCAAGATCGAGGTGCTTCCCGCCGGCGCGGTGGTGCCGGCCTTCCAGCTGCTGGAGGCGGTCAACAAGGGCACGCTGGACGGCGGCCACGGCGTCGTCGCCTACCACTACGGCAAGAACTCGGCGCTGGCCCTGTGGGGCTCGGGCCCGGCCTTCGGCATGGACCCGAACATGGTGCTGGCCTGGCACAACTACGGCGGCGGCAAGGCGCTGCTGGACGAGATCTACAAGAGCCTGAACATGGACGTGGTCTCGTACCTGTACGGCCCCATGCCCACGCAGCCCTTCGGCTGGTTCAAGAAGCCGGTGGCCAAGCTCGGCGACATCAAGGGCACGAAGTTCCGCACCGTGGGCCTCGCGGTCGACATGTACAACGACATGGGGGCGGCCGTGAACCCGCTGCCCGGCGGCGAGATCGTCCCGGCGCTGGACCGCGGCCTGATCGACGGCGCCGAGTTCAACAACGCCTCGTCGGACCGCGTGCTCGGCTTCCCCGACGTGGCCAAGGTCTGCATGCTGCAGAGCTTCCACCAGAGCGGCGAGCAGTTCGAGATCCTCTTCAACAAGGGCAAGTTCGACGGCCTGAGCCCGGAGCTGAAGGCGATCATCGACTACGCCGTGCAGGCGGCCAGCGCCGACATGAGCTGGAAGGCGATCCAGCGCAACAGCGCCGACTACATCGAGCTGAAGAAGGCCGGCGTCAAGTTCTACAAGACGCCCGACGCGATCCTGCGCGCGCAGCTCGACATCTGGGACAAGATCACCAAGAAGAAGGGCGCCGAGAACCCGGCCTTCAAGAAGGTGCTGGACAGCCAGCGCGCCTTCGCCGAGCGCGCGGGCTCCTGGCAGAACGACTACATGGTCGACTACAAGATGGCCTGGAACCACTACTTCCGCGCCGCGCCGAAGAAGGGCTGACGGGGGCACGCGCCCGCAAGCCGCGATCACGAGGGCGCCCGCGGGCGCCCTCGTCCGTTTCAAGCTCCGACCCCGAAGGGATCCCGATGCAGAAACTGCTGCTGCAGGTGGACCGGCTGTCCACCTTCGTGGGCAAGCTGTGCGCCTGGACGATCGTCCTGCTGACGCTGATGATCACCTGGGAGGTGTTCTCCCGCTACGTCCTCAACAAACCGCACGGCTGGGTGCTGGACGCCCAGATCATGCTCTACGGCACCCTGTTCATGACCGCGGGCGCCTACACGCTGAGCAAGAACGGCCATGTGCGCGGCGACGTGCTCTACGGCTTCTTCCGCCCGCGCACGCAGGCCACCATCGACCTCGCGCTCTACATCGCCTTCTTCCTGCCGGGACTGGTCGCGATGACCTGGGCCGGCTGGACCTTCGCGCAGGAGTCGCTGGCCATCCGCGAGCAGACCTTCAACGCCGACCCGCTGCCGGTCTATCCCTTCAAGTTCGTCATCCCGCTGGCCGGCGCGGTGCTGCTGCTGCAGGGTCTCGTCGAGATCGCACGCTGCGTGATCTGCCTGCGCGACGGCGAGTGGCCCGCGCGCGAAGAGGACGTGGAAGAGGTCGACGTCGACAAGCTCAAGGAAATGGTGCACGTGAAGGACGCCGACATCGAGGCGGTCGATCGCCTGATCACCGCCCACGAGCCGGAGGGCCGGGCATGAAGATGCGCAAGGAACTCTGGTTCGGCTTCACGCTGATGGCGATCATCGTCGCCGGCGCACTGGCACTGGTCTTCAGCACCGAGACCCTGACCAACGGCCATTACGGGCTGCTGATGCTCTCGCTGGTGGTGGTGGCCATCATGCTGGGCTTCCCGACGGCGTTCACGCTGATGGGCATGGGCATCGTCTTCGCGTTCTTCGCCTACCACTCGGGAGGGCAGACGGCCGCGGGGGCGGCCAAGCAGACGCTGGACCTGATGGTGCAGCGCACCTTCTCGGTGATGGGCAACGACGTGCTGATCGCCATTCCGCTGTTCGTCTTCATGGGCTACCTGGTCGAGCGCGCCAACCTGATCGAGAAGCTCTTCAGGAGCATGCACCTGGCGCTGGCGCGGCTGCCGGGCTCGCTCGCCGTCGCCACGCTTGCGACCTGCGCGCTCTTTGCCACCGCCACCGGCATCGTCGGCGCGGTGGTCACGCTGATGGGGCTGCTCGCCTTCCCGCAGATGCTGCGCGCGGGCTACGACGTGCGCCTGTCGGCCGGCGCCATCACCGCCGGGGGCTGCCTGGGCATCCTGATCCCGCCCAGCGTGATGCTGATCGTCTACGGCGCGACGGCCGGCGTCTCGGTGGTGCAGCTCTACGCGGGCGCCTTCTTCCCCGGCCTGATGCTGGCCGGGCTCTACATCGTCTACGTGATCCTGGTCGCCAAGATCTCGCCGGCCAAGGCGCCGCCCTTGTCCACCGAGCAGCGCGCCGTGCCGCTGCCCAGGCCGCTGCTGGACGCCGGGGCGCGCGCCGCCGGCAACGCGCTGACCGGGCTGTTGGGCCTGCTCAAGGGCCCGAAGAACCGCGACGTGGACACGGCCTACCTGTTGCGCCAGCTGCTCATCGTCCTGCTGCCCGCGCTGGCGTTTGCGCTCGTCGCGGCGCTCAGCTATCGCGCGGCGACGGCCCCGCTGCCGGCGCCGGAAGCCATCGAGGGCCTGCAGGAGATCGGCAGCAGCACCCAGGCGGCGCGCGGTCAGGGTCTGGCCGAGCCGCCCGGCGGCGACGCTGCGGATGCCGACGGCACCGGCCTGAGCGAGCCGCCCAGCGAAGCCGGCGAGCCCGCGGGCGAAGCCTCAGCCGAGCCTGCAAGCCCGTCCGAGCCGCAGGCGCTCGGCGAGCCGCCGGGCGATGCGGCAAGCACGCCTGCGACCGGCGGCCTGGCCGAACCCGGCGCCGCAGCGAGCCCTGACGATGCGCGCCCGGGCGAGCCGCGCGCAGCCGGCAGCGCCTGGTGGATCGGCACCGGCGTCGGCGCGCTGGCGATGGTCGTGTTCTACGCGGTGCTCAGCTTCACGCGGCTGGAAGTCTTCAAGATGCTGCTCACCAGCTTCTTCCCGCTGCTCGTCCTCATCCTGGCGGTGCTCGGTTCCATCGTCTTCGGCCTGGCCACGCCGACGGAGGCGGCGGCGGTCGGCGCCTTCGGCGGCTTCCTGCTCGCGGCAGCGTACCGGCAGCTCACGCTGGACGTGGTGCGGGAATCGGTCTACCTCACCGCCAAGACGAGCGCGATGGTGTGCTGGCTCTTCGTCGGCTCGGCAATCTTCTCCGCCGCCTTCGCGCTGCTGGGCGGGCAGGAGCTGGTCGAGCGCTGGGTGCTCGGCATGAACCTGAGCAAGACCGAGTTCATGGTCCTCAGCCAGATCATCATCTTCATCCTCGGCTGGCCGCTCGAGTGGACGGAGATCATCGTCATCTTCATGCCGATCTTCATCCCGCTGCTCGACCACTTCGGCGTCGACCCGCTGTTCTTCGGGCTGCTCGTCGCGCTGAACCTGCAGACCGCGTTCCTCAGCCCGCCGGTGGCCATGAGCGCCTTCTACCTGAAGGGCGTGGCGCCCCGGCACGTGACGCTGAACCAGATCTTTGCCGGCATGATGCCCTTCATGGGCATCCAGGTCCTGGCGATCGTCATCCTCTACCTCTGGCCGAGCATCGGCCTGTGGCTGCCGACGGTGCTCTACCGCTGAGTCGCACGCGGTCCGCGGCGGGACGACCCTGCCGCGGGCCCTGCGTCCGCGCATCGCGCCGGGCTGCAGGGCATCCCGCCCGGGCGCCGATTCGTCGCAGGCACAGGGTGCACAGGCGCTGCGCCGCGTAGAGTGCGCCGCAGCCGATGACGATGCCGCGATGAACGCCGCCCCTGCCGCCACGACCTGGTCCGAACGCCGCCAGCGCCTCTCCGCCGCGCTGCTGCGCGGCTTCCACCGCTACGCGGCCTGGCTGGTCGGCATCAGCTGGAAGCGCTTCATCCTGCTGTCGATTGCGCTGCTGGTCATCGCCAGCATCGCCGAGCAACTGCCGCCCTTCAGCTGGCGGGTGACGGAGACCATCGAGCGCAGCGCACCCGATGCGTCCAAGACCCCGGTGCCGCCTGCGCCGCCCACGCCGCCGAAGACACCGACCGGCAGCGCCGACGCGCCCGAGCCCGTGATCCGCATCGAACGCGCGGCCAGCGGCGCCAGCCCGCGCGAGGGCCTGGACATTTCCATCGACGAGCGCGGCATCCGCATCAAGTCGCGCGGCAAGGCGCCTGCAGCACCCGCCGCACCCGAAGCAGCCTCCGCCGCGGCGTCCGCGGGCGCGCCGGACGCGTCCGCAGCGTCGGCTGCCTCGGGCGCGGTTGCCGCCGCCTCCGAGCCCGCGGGGATCGTGATCCGGCTGCCGGCCGGCGTCGACAGCGCCGCCGTGCGCGAGGCGGTCGCCGAGGCGCGCCGCGCCATCGAGGAGGCGGTGGCCGAGCAGCGCGAAGCCGAACGCGACGCACGCCGCGCCGAGCGCCAGGCGCGCGAGGCCGAGCGTCAGGCTCGGACGGCCGAACGCGAGGCGCGCGAATCCGGTGCCGAGGGCGGCGAGGCGGGCGGCCGCATCAAGCGCATCCGCCGCGTGCAGTGGGGCGACTTCCTCGGCGACCTGGCGCTGCTGTGGATCGTCGCCTCGGCGATCATCAAGGCCACCTACAAGGGCCGCCTGCAGGCCGAGGTGCAGGCCGCACAGGCCACCGAGACGGCCGAGGCCGAGTCGCTCAAGCGCCAGCTCGCCGAGGCGCGCATGGCGGCGATGCAGGCGCAAATCGAGCCGCACTTCCTCTTCAACACGCTGGCCTCGATCGACCACCTGATCGAGACCGACCCCCAGCGCGCCAGCCGCATGCAGAGGAACCTGATCGCGCTGCTGCGCGCGAGCATGCCCGACCTGCGCGACAACGGTGCCGGCGGACGCGGCAGTACGCGCCCGCTGGGCCGCGAGCTGCAGGTCATCCGCCCCTACCTCGAGATCCTCAAGGTGCGCATGGAGGAGCGCCTGCAGACGCAGATCGAGGTCCCCGCGGGCCTGCTCTCCGCCGAGTTCCCGCCGATGATGCTGCAGACGCTGGTCGAGAACGCGATCAAGCACGGCCTCGAACCCAAGCCCGAGGGCGGCACGCTTGCGGTGCGCGCGGAGATCGTCGACGGCCGGCTGCAGGTCAGCGTGGCCGACACGGGCCTGGGCTTCGGCCAGGCGGCGACCGCCGGCACCGGCGTCGGCCTGGCCAACATCCGCGAGCGCCTGCGCCTGCTGCACGGCGCGCAGGCCACGCTGACGCTGCAGGAAAACCCCGGCGGCGGTACGCTTGCCACCATCGCCGTGCCCTACCGCAGCGTCATCGCGGAGCCGGCCACGGCCGACGCCGCCGCGGCGACGGCGCCCCCCGCCTCCGACCCGCCCACCCAGGCCTGAGCCGATGAACGAAGCCCCGCCGCCGCCCGCGCATCCGCTGCCGCGCCCCCGCGCCGTGCTCGCCGACGACGAACGCCTGATGCGCGAGCAGTTGCGCGCGCGCCTGGCCGAGGCCTGGCCGGAGCTCGACATCGTCGCCGAGGCGAAGAACGGCCTGGAGGCGGTGGCGCTCGTCGAGCAGCACCGGCCCGAGGTCGTCTTCCTCGACATCCGCATGCCCGGCGCCAGCGGCGTCGAGGCCGCGCGCCGGATCGCGCAGTTGCCGCCAAGCCTGCGGGGGGACGAGGGCGAGGACGACGAGCTGCTGCCGGAGATCGTCTTCATCACCGCCTACGACCAGCACGCGGTCGAGGCCTTCGAGCAGGGCGCGGCCGACTACGTCCTCAAGCCCGCCGAGCGCGAGCGCCTGGCCGTCACGGTGGCCAGGCTGCAGCGCCGGCTGGCCGCGCGCGCCCGCGGCGAGGTGGCCACCGACGCGCCCGGCACGCCGCTGCAGCAGCTCCTGCACCTGCTCGGCGCGCGCCTGCAGCCGGGCACGCCCCCGCAGTACCTGCAGTGGATCCAGGCCAGCGTCGGCAGCGGCGTGCAGATGATCCCGGTCGACGAGGTGCTCTTCTTCATCAGCGACGAGAAGTACACGCGCGTGCAGACGGCGCAGCAGGAGGCGCTGATCCGCAAGCCGATCAAGGAACTCGTCGACGAGCTCGACCCGAAGCAGTTCTGGCAGATCCACCGCAGCACGCTGGTCAACACGCGCGCCATCGCCGCCGTCACGCGCGACTTGCGCGGCCGCCAGATCGTCAGCGTGAAGGGCCACCCCGAGAAGCTCGAGGTCAGCCGCAGCTACACGGGCTTGTTCAAGGGGATGTGAGCCTCGCGCAGGCCACTGTCCCCGCCTCACACCTTGGTCGAGACGTAGACCCCCTGCTGGCGCAGCAGCTGCAGCGTCAGCAGCTCGCCGTGCAGCAGCCAGCCCTCGGCCTGGCGCTGGCAGCCGACGACCACGGCCACGCCGTCGAAGCCGGCGGTCATCACGCGCATCGCGCTGCGCGGCGCGGCGGGCAGCGGCGAGAGCAGGCTCAGGCCACCCAGCGAGAGGTCGCGCAGGCGCACCGCGTGGTCGCCAGCGACGCCCGGCAGGCGCAGCGTGGCGCCGATCGGCCGCGCGTTGCGCGGGCTGCTGCGGCGGCCGAAGAGCTCGCCGCGCTCGAAGGCCGGCCGCCGGAAGAGCGGGCTGTCGCAATGCCGGCAGCGCGTGTCGGCACGCACCACGCCCGGCAGCGGGTGGCGGCAGAAGGGGCAGGCGCGGTCGGCCAGCCACGCCGCCGGATCGTGCGCGGAAACCGTGCCGGCCGGCGCCGCGGACGAGGCGGCACCGGCCCCGGCTGCGGGCGCTGCGGCCGGCGCCGCTGCAGCAGCACTCTTGCGCGCTGCGCCACCGGCCTTCAGCGAGAGGTCGTAGGCACGCCGCCGCTCGGGGTCGGCGAGGATCGCGTAGGCGGCGTTGATCTGCGCCGCCGCTTCGGGGTCGCCGCCCAGGTCCGGGTGCGCGCGCAGCGTGCTCATCAGCGTGCGGTAGCTGGCGCGGATGACCTCGAGCGGGGCCTCCGGCTGCACATGCAGGATGCGGTAGAGGTTGCGGCGTTCCTGCGCCATCGGTGCGCTCTCCTTGCGGCCTTGTCGCGGGCAGCCGGGCGACAAGGCCGCTGCCGGGGCCGACTTTAGCTCGGCGGCCGCGGGCTCGCCAGCCAGGACGCGATGCAGGCCTGCGCCGTCCAGTAGGTCGCCAGCACCCAAAGGGACGCCAGCGGCAGCGGCAGGACGAAGCGGTTGGTCGCCAGCAGCGCGTCGCTGACGACGAAGAGCGCGCCGCCCAGCGCCAACCGTCGTGCCGCCGCATCCGCCGGGGCGGCGCGCCACAGCACCACGGCCTGTGCCGCCATCGTCGCCAGCGCCAGCACGTAGAGCACGACCGGCGCCCGCAGCGACGGCGGCACCCCCGGCCACAAGAGCGCCAGCACCAGCCCGCTGACCAGCGCGTAGAGCGCGAACGGAGCGATGCGGGCCGCTGGGCGCTGCACGCGCGTCATCGCCCACAGGTAGGCCAGGTGCGCAAGCAGGAAGCCGATCAGCCCGGGCAGGAAGCCCTGCTGCGGCCACAGCAGCGCCACGTCGCCA
>CAUJJO010000125.1 GCA_963205125.1 Pseudomonadota bacterium
CGACTCGATGTTCATGAGCAAGAAGGCGCTGCTGGCCTTCTACGAGCGCGAGATCGAGGACGCGCGCAAGTCCGGCGTGATGTTCTCGCTGCACGTCAAGGCCACGATGATGAAGGTCTCGCACCCCATCGTCTTCGGCCACTGCGTGCGCACCTTCTACAAGGCGGCGTTCGAGAAGCACGGCAAGCTCTTCGACGAGCTCGGCATCAACGTCAACAACGGCATGGTCGACCTCTACGACAAGATCGCCGCGCTGCCGCAGAGCAAGCGCGACGAGATCACGCGCGACCTGCACGCCTGCCACGAGTACCGGCCCGAGCTGGCGATGGTCGATTCCTCCAAGGGCATCACCAACTTCCACTCGCCCAACGACATCATCGTCGACGCCTCGATGCCGGCGATGATCCGCAACGGCGGCAAGATGTACGGGGCCGACGGGCGCCTCAAGGAGGTGAAGGCGGTGATGCCGGAGTCGACCTTCGCCCGCATCTACCAGGAGATGATCAACTTCTGCAAGTGGAACGGCGCCTTCGACCCGCGCACCATGGGCACCGTGCCCAACGTCGGCCTGATGGCCCAGCAGGCCGAGGAGTACGGCTCGCACGACAAGACCTTCGAGATCGCGGAGGACGGCGTGGCCAACATCACCGACCTCGCCACCGGCGAGGTGCTGCTGTCGCAGAACGTCGAGGCCGGCGACATCTGGCGCATGTGCCAGGTGAAGGACGCGCCGATCCGCGACTGGGTCAAGCTCGCCGTCACGCGCGCGCGCCAGTCGGGCATGCCGGTGGTGTTCTGGCTCGACCCCTACCGTCCGCACGAGGCGCAGCTCATCACCAAGGTGAAGATGTACCTGCACGAGCACGACACCACGGGCCTGGACATCCAGATCATGAGCCAGGTGCGCGCGATGCGCTACACGCTCGAGCGCGTGGTGCGCGGGCAGGACACCATCAGCGCCACCGGCAACATCCTGCGCGACTACCTCACCGACCTCTTCCCGATCATGGAGCTCGGCACCAGCGCCAAGATGCTCTCGATCGTGCCGCTGATGGCCGGCGGCGGCCTCTACGAGACGGGCGCCGGCGGCTCCGCGCCCAAGCACGTGCAGCAGCTCACCGAGGAGAACCACCTGCGCTGGGATTCGCTGGGCGAGTTCCTGGCGCTGGCGGTGAGCCTCGAAGACCTCGGCACCAAGACCGGCAACGCGCGTGCCAAGATCCTCGCGACCACGCTGGACGACGCCACCGGCAAGCTGCTGGACAACCGCAAGGGCCCGAGCGCGCGCACCGGCGAGCTCGACAACCGCGGCAGCCAGTTCTACCTGACGATGTACTGGGCGCAGGAGCTGGCCGCGCAGAAGGACGACGCCGAACTCGCCGCGCACTTCGCGCCGCTGGCCAAGGCGCTGGCCGAGAACGAGGCGAAGATCGTCGAGGAGCTGCGCGTGATCCAGGGCCACAAGGCCGACATCGGCGGCTACTACCGCGTCGTGCCCGAGAAGCTCAAGGCGGTGATGCGCCCGAGCGCCACCTTCAACGCGGCGCTGGCGGCGGCCGCGGGCTGAGCGGCGCGGGGGGCGGCTCGCGGCGGCTGGCGCCGCCGCGAGCTGCGTTCGGCCCCCGAATCCGACGCTTCGTCGCCGCGAGGCTGCATCGGCAGGAAGGACAGGGCACAGTCGTGGCCATCGCCACCCGGCGCGCCGCGCCCGAACCGCCATGCTGCTCACCCGCCTGCTGATCGAACACCCCGAGGCCCTTGCGACGATCGTCCGGTCCACGCCGGCCTGGGTCGGCGGCCTCTTCGTCTTCCTGATTGCGCTCGGCCTGTCGGCCGCGCGCACGCGGCAGCTGCCGCGGTCGCGCCTGATCCTGCTGCCGGTGGCGATGGCCGGCCTGGCGCTGTGGGGTGTCTGGGCCGCCTTCGGCGCGAGCGGCGAACTGCCGGCGCTGCTCGCCCTGTGGCTGCTGTGCGCGGCGCTGATGCTGTACGCCACGCGCACGCAGCGCGCACCGCGCGGCACGCGCTTTCAGCCCGCCACCGCGCGCTTCGTGCTGCCGGGGAGCTGGGTGCCGATGGCCCTCATCCTGGCCGTCTTCCTGATGAAGTACCTCATCGGCGTGCAGCTCGCAATGGAGCCGCGGCTGGCGCACGAGCTCGGCTTCGCGCTCGGGGTCACCGCGCTCTACGGCGCGCTGTCCGGGCTCTTCGCCGCGCGCACGCTGCGCGTGCTGCGGGTGGCGCGCGAGGAAGCGGCGCCCGCCCTCAGCCAGGCAAAAGGCAAGACCTGACCCCAGAGCGGCTCAGGCCCCATTGCGCGAGTGCGCCGAGCAGGGTGAAGCCCAGCATCATCAGCGCGAGGTTGAGTGCACCGTGGTGCGGGACGAGGCCGACGAGCCAGCCGCCGGTGGCGCCCATGAGCTGCTGCAGCAGGCCGGCCACCGCCGCGGCGGCGCCGGCAAGCGCCGGCAGCACGCCGATCGTGCCGGCGAGCGCCGTGGGCATCAGCAGGCCGTGGCCGACCCCGAGCACCGCCAGCGGCAGCGCGAAGGCCAGCGCCGTGTGCCAGCCGGCGGCGGCGAGCGCGGCCGTCAGCAGCAGGCCGCCGATGGCCAGCACCTGGCCCGCCAGCATGACGCGGAATTCCCCCGTGCGCCGCACCAGGCGGCTCGTGGCGTAGTTGCCGCCGATGTAGGCCAGCGGGATGCAGCCGATGTACCAGCCCACGCCCTCGGGGCCGATGCCGTAGCTGCCGAGCACGAGCGGCGCGCCGCCGAGGAAGGTGTAGAAGGCCGCCGTCGTCATCGACAGCACGAGCGCGTAGAGCAGGAAGGTCGGCTGCCGCAGCAGTTGCGCGTAGGACGACTGCATCGAACGCCACCAGGGCGGCGCGGCCGCCTGCGCAGTCGCGGCGGCTGCGGGCGCCGAGGGCGCCGCCGCCACCCCCGCCCGCGCCGGCAGGCCGCGCCAGGCCGCCAGCATCAGGAGCAGCGCCAGCACCGCCAGCAGCACGAAGCCCGCCTGCCAGCCCAGGCGCACGTGCATAAGCCCGCCGACGATGGCCGAAGCCGGCGGGATCAGGCCCATGGCCATGCCGATCCACGCCATCACGCGCGTGCGCTCGGGCCCCTCGAAGAGATCCTGCACCAGCGCGCGGCCGATCACCATGCCGGCGGCAGCCCCTGCGCCCTGCAGCACGCGCGCGGCGATCAGTGCATCCAGCGTGGTCGACAGCGCCGCCAGCACCGAGCCGGCGAAGGCCAGCGCCAGGCCCACGAGCAGCACGCGGCGACGCCCGAAGCGGTCCGACAGCGGCCCGTAGACGAGCTGCAGGCCGCCGTAGGCGATCACATAGCCGCTGAAGCTGAGCTGCACCCTGCCCTGCGCCTGCCCGAAGAGCGCACCCCACTCCTGCATCGAAGGCAGGCACAGCGTCATCGCCAGCAGCCCGAAGGCAAGCTGCGCCAGCAGGTTGGCAACCAACAGGGAACGGGAAGCGGGGGAAGGCAGCAAGGGAAGGAATGACGGGAGGAAGAAGTGACGCAGGGCGCGCTGCCGAAGCCGCCGCCCCGCCGTGATTGCAGACTGCAGACGCGCGCGCACAAACCGCAGCACGCGCAAGCCCGCAAGGCCCGAGGGCAGCCAGCAACCGGGCACCGCAAGCGCCAGGCGGACGTGCAGCATAAGGCACGACGCAGGCGACGCTGCGGGTGACGCGAGGCGCGCGCTGCCCCCACTGCCCCCACTGCCGCACTGCCTGCGCTGCCCCACTGCCGTACTGCCCGCGCTGCGGCGCTTGCCGCGGCGGCGCGAACAAGGCTTTACACGCGCGCCGGAACTCCGGCCGCCCCGCGCGGATCAGTCCAGACTCCTTCCGACGAGGACGACGCCATGGGCGATGAGTTCGACGACGACGCGGCGGTCGCGCCCGCACAGCCCCCGGACGACGCCGCCTCGCCGCAGCGGCGCCGGGTCGCCCGCCTCGTGGGCCGCCTCTACGGCCACGCACCGCCGCTGCTGCGCCAGCGTCTGCTGCAGCGGCTGCTGGCGCCGCTGGGCACGCTTGCCGTGGCCGGCGTCGCGGCCGGCGCCTTCGGCCGCTGGCTCTACCGCGGCGGCGCCGAGGGCCTGGCGCTGCCGCTGGCCGAACTCGACCGCCTGTCCGGCGAGCCGATGATCGGACTCGCCAGCTTCGTCGACCAGGTCAGCCCGCAGGCGCTGGAAGACTTCGCCCGCCTGCTCGCCGAGCAGCCGCTGGGCCTCGCCGGCTTCAGCGTGGCCGCCGCCTGGCTGCTGCTGCGCCTGCTGCGGGAGCGCCAGCAGCCCTGATCCTCCGTTGGGGTCAGGTCTTGCCTTTTGCCTGTTCCCGCGGCGCGCGCACCTCGATCGGCCGCTCGATCGGCCGCTCGATCGGCACCCCGACCGGCACCCCGACTCGCGCGCCGCCAGCCGCCTCAGCGCGGCAGCGGCGCGTTCGCGGTCGGGTTGCCCGGGTTCTCCTTCAGCCAGACCATCGCCTCGCGCACCCGCGTGTAGCCGCTCGGGTGGTCGAAGAAGACGGCTTCCTCCCACGCGGCCGGGTGGATCTTGCGGTAGGTCGACAGCCGCATCGCCACCATCGCGAAGCCGTGCGGCTCGCGAGCGGCGTTGAGGCCGTAGGCGTCGGCTTCGGCTTCGGCCTGGCGCACGATCGAGTTCATCAGCGGCGTCGCGAGAAACAGCACGAGCGAGACGATCGCCACCGCCAGTGGCAGCGCCGCCGGGTCGCTGCGGCCCTGCAGCCGCAGGCGGCCGCCCAGGCGCGCGAGCGCCGCGTCGAGCGCGAGGTGGGTGAGCCCGAAGGCCAGCGTCAGCACGAGGCCGAAGTAGACGGTGAGCCGCACCGCGTGATTGAGCACGTAGTGCCCCATCTCGTGCCCGAGCACCGCCTTGATCTCCGGCAGCGAAGTCCTGTCGAGGAGGTTGTCGTTGAGCGCCACGCGCGCCGTGGCCCCAAGGCCGGCGACGTTGGCGCTGATGCGCGTGGTCTGCCGCGAGGCGTCGAACTCGACGACCTGCGCGCTCGGGATGCCGTTGGCCCGCGCCAGCGACAGCACGGCCTCGCGCACCGGTCCCTCGCGCAGCGGCTTGTAGTCATTGAAGAGCGGCGCCACGTAGACCGGGAACAGCACCATCGTGAGGACCAAGAAGACGCAGGCGATGGCACCCGCCCACAGCCACCAGCGCGCGCCGGCACGCCGCACCGCCGCGTACACGGCCACGAGCGCCGGCGGCACGGCGACGAGCGACACTGCCAGGCCCTTGAGCGCATCGAGCATCCAGTCCGCAAAGCCCTGCGTCGCCAGGCCGTAGCGATGCTCGCGCACGAAGCCTTCGTAGATCGACCAGGGCAGCGCGAGCGCGAAGTAGGCCAGCAGAAAGAGCGCGGCGTAGATCCAGGTGCGCAGCCACGGGCGCGCGCTGACCCGCCCGGCCAGGTCGCGCATGCGCACGGACAGCCCGCTGCCCAGCAGCAGCGCCGCCAGCGCCAGGCCATAGACCAGGCCCCCGAGCTGCATCGCGTAGCCGCCCTCGAAGTAGGCGTCCGAGCGCGCCCGCTGCCCGGGCGACAGCAGCGCAAGATACGCCGCCGTCGCGCGCTCGACGTCGAAGTCCGGCCCCGGGCGGGACTGCGCCGGGATCTGCAGGCCCGGCGCCAAGTCGCCCGAATTGATCGTGGCCGCCGAAGCGCCAAGCGCCCCGAGCAGCGCAAGCGTTGCCAGCAGGGCCGGCACAAGCAGCCGCCCGGCGCGCCACAAGGTCCTCATCGCTTCTCCTTCCGTGCCCGATCGTTGGCGATCGTTGGGGTCAGGTCTTGGCGTTTGGGGCCCGGGGGGGGGGGAAAGGGGAGACCAGTCCCCCGGCGCCGCGGGGGGTGTGTCCA
>CAUJJO010000126.1 GCA_963205125.1 Pseudomonadota bacterium
TGACCTGCCCCCGTTTTATGTACCGGTTGTTATGAGAGTCGGTTGCTCGGCCGCGTACTCCGCCGGGGTACGGTACCCCAGCGATGAGTGCGGCCGCTCATGGTTGTACTCCCATTGCCACCTTCTCGACAGCAGTTTCGCTTCCTCAACGCTTGTCCACAACTCCTGCTCCAGCAGCTCGTCGCTCAGCCGGGCGTGGAAGCTCTCCGCATAGCCGTTCTGCCACGGGCTTCCAGGCTCCACATACAGCGTCTCCACCTTCGCCCTCTTCAGCCAGCTTTTCAAAGCTATGGCGATGAACTCCGGGCCGTTGTCGCTTCTTATGTGCATCGGTGCTCCGTGCCGCTTCATGGCCTCCGCGATCGCCTCGATCACGTCCACGGCTTTGAAGCTGCGTCCCACCTCAAGCACCAGACACTCCCGCGTCCACTCATCGACCACACTCAGCCACTTCAAGGCCCGGCCGTCTGTCGTGCGATCATGGGTGAAATCCCACGCCCACACATGATTCCGGTGCTCCACACGCCTTGCCGCGCAGCCGTTGCTGCCTTGGCCGGTGGCCCGCTTCTTGCGCCGTCTCTGCGGCACCTTCAGGCCGTGTTTTCTCCACAGCCGGTGGACCCGCTTGCGGTTCACCCTGAAGCCCTCCCGTCGCAGCAGGCTCCAGACGCGGCGGTAGCCATAGCGCGGGTGCTTGCCCGCCAGCTCCAGCATCCGCTTCACAAGCGCTTCTTCTTGTGACCGCCTTTGCGGTTTGTAGCGCTGCGTGCTGCGTGCCTGACCGACCGTCTTGCAGGCCTTGCGTTCCGATGCCCCCAGCGCGCGCTGCACGTGTTTCACGGCCTGTCTGCGGCGCGCCGGGGTTAGAAGTTTCCCTCGGCGATGTCCTTCAAGGCCTGCTTTTCCAGCGTCAGGTCGGCCACCGCCTTCTTGAGCTGCTTGTTCTCGGCCTCCAGTTGTTTGAGGCGCTTCATGGTGTTGCCCTTGGCGCCGCCGTACTGGCTCTTCCAGCGGAAGTACGTCTGCTGGCTGACCCCGATCTTCTTGCAGACCTGCTCGACCGACAGGCCCGCGGCCAGGTCAGCCTCGGCGTCACGCAGCAGGGCGATGACCTGCTCGGGCGTTCGACGTTTGCGTTTCATGACAGTCCTTTCCGGCCTCACGGCCGCTCAGAACTCTCATAACACCTGGCTCAGTTTTCGGGGAGCAGACCAAAAGGAAGTATCGAGGCGCGGAGCGCCGACACAAACCCACGCACATTTGTGCCGGCGCTCCGCGCCTCACTTCTGCTGATGCCAAGTTCCCCCGGCTTACGCCGGGGGCTAACAGTTGTTGGCCTGCTCCGCAGGCAATTCGAAGGGAGCCGACGCCGAGACGGCCATACCGCTTCACACCACCTGCCACGCCAGCTCGGGGGCCTTGCGGCGGGTGATGGCCTCGGCCACCGCGCTGCGCAGGCGGCCGGTGTTGGCGTACAGGGCCTGCATCAGCTTGATCGGGTCGCCTTCGCCGTGGACGCTGACCAGCAGGTGGCCGGCGTCGGGCGCGGGCTGCACGTCATCGACGTAGGCAGTCAGCAGTTCGTCGTCGCCCGTTTCGCTCAGGGCAAACGACAGCGCGCGCTGCACCTGGCGGCACAGTTGCAGGGTCTTGCGGTCGTGGCGCTTGCGGGCGCCCGGATGTTCGTCGCGTTGCGGCATGGCGCCATCATAACGGCCGCCGGTTGCAGACCAGTCCCGGGCGCGAAAAACGCGGGCAAACTTTCGTCGCGCGCGTATAAGCGTCCGCCATGGGCGAGAGCATTGCACCCAGCGCAGAGGAAGCCTACCTGTTCCGCCACGCCACGGCGCGCGACGCGGCCTACCAGTTGCTGCCGCCCAGCCAGCGTGCCCGCCTGCACGCCATCGCGCTGGACATCCTGGAAGAACTGATGCTCAGCGCCGGTCTGGACGCCGTGTTCGAGCTCGCCGAGCACGCCCGCCTGGCACAGGAAAACGTCACGCTGGTCGGCAGCGACATCGCCCACCGCGAGCTGCGCTATCTGCGCCTCTCGGCCGTGCACGCCGCCAACAAGTTCGAGAACGAATCCGCCTGCCGGCTCTGGGAGCGCTTCGCCGCCCACCGCCACGCCACACCCGGCGAGCGCGCCGAGGCGCTGACGGAAGCCGGGATCCTGCACTGGATGCTTGGCCGTCGCGAGCCCGCACTGCGCTGCCTGGGCGCCGCCATCGACACGCCCGGTCTGCCCGCCGGCCTGCTTGCCTTCTGCCTGGTCGAGCGCGGCACCCTCTATCGCGACGTGAACGACAACACGTCCGCCACCCGCGACCTGCAACGCGCCCTCGAGATTGCACGCAAGGTTGGCGACAAGAACCTGCAGCTGCGCGCGCTGGGCAACCTCTGCACTGTGCAGGACGAGAGCATGACCCAGGCCGGCGTGCGCGAGCTGTACGCGCCGGTGCTGCGGCTGGCGCGCGAAACCGGCAACCAGCGCGCCGTGGGCATCACCGAGGGGCAGATCGGCCTGGCCTGCCTGCGCGGCGGCAACTTCAGCGAGGCCGAGCGACACCTGGCGGAATCCATCCGCGTGCTGCGCGAAGCCGGCGACAAGTTGAACGAGGGCGCCATGCTTGGCGCACTCGGCCGCCT
>CAUJJO010000127.1 GCA_963205125.1 Pseudomonadota bacterium
CGTGTAGAGCGCGCCCAGCAGGCACATGCCGGTGAGGTGCCGGGCCCCCGGGTCGTCGCGCGAGACCGAAGCCGGGCGAAGCTCGACCCACGCGCCGATGGCCAGTGCAAGCGCGAAGACCGTCCAGTGCGTCCTGGGCAGGCGCTGGCTCAGCAGCAGCAGGTACAGGCCGTGCACCGCCAGGGTGCAGCCCAGCGCGACGCGGAACATCTGCACGCGCAGATGCGATTCGAGTGCCAGCGCCTCGCTCGGTGAGTCGGTGGGTGGGGCTGCGTCCTGCATGGCGCCTGGGTCGGGGCGACGGGCCGACTGTAAGACCTGCGGAGCCTTCCGGCGCGCCAGTCGACACTGTCGGCCCAGTCGGCCCAGTCCGCACTGTCGCTTGGCACAAGGGCCACACAGTGCTAGGGTTGACGATCATCTTCATGGTCCACAGGAGCCTTCATGTCCGATGTCACCGCCCTGCAGAAAGAGAAGCTGGTCGCCGAGCTGCGCCAGGTCGTGGCCGATGCCGAGGAGCTGCTCAAGCTCACCGCCAGCGAGGCCGGCGAGAGTGCCGCCGGCCTGCGCGAGCGCATGCAGCAGCGCCTGACCGACGCGCGGCTGCGCCTGCTCGACCTGCAGGCCAGCGCGGCCGAGAAGGCCAAGGCCGCGGGCCAGGCCGCCGACGACTTCGTGCACGACCGGCCGTGGAGCTCGGTGGCCATCGGCGCCGGCGTCGGCCTCATCGTCGGCCTCTTGATCGGCCGCCGCTAGCGCGCGCGTGGGGATGGCCGACCCCGCGGCCGGCGGCGGGCTGCTGCGCTCGCTGCGCCGGCTCTCGGATACCGCGCTCGAGATCGTCCAGGTTCGCCTGGCGCTGCTGGGCACCGAGCTCGAGCAGGAGAAGCAGCGCCTCTTCGACGCGCTGCTGCGCGCCGTGCTCGGCCTGCTGCTGCTGGCGCTGGCGCTGGTGCTGGCGGTGGCCTTCGTGCTGCTGCTGCTGCAGGAGGCCTACCGGCTGCCGGCGCTGGGCGTGCTCGTCCTGGCCTTCGCCGCCGGTGCGGCGTGGTTCCTGCACGGCGCGCGCGCGGCGCTGCAGAGCGGCCCGGGCGGCCCCTTCGCGCTGAGCCTTGCCGAGCTGCGCACCGATCGTGCCGCGGCAGGCGGCAGCGCGCCGCCCGAGCCCGCGGCACGCGCCGACGGCGGGCCCGGCAAGGCATGAACGCGCCCGGCGTGCCGCCGCCCCGCCTCGCACGGCCGCTGGCCGAGCGCCAGCGGGCCTTGCTCGTGCAAAGCGCCATGCTGCGCGGCGAACTCGCGCGCGAGCTGCAGCCGCTGCAGCGGCCGCTGGCGGTGGCCGACCGCCTTCACGCCGGCTGGCAGTGGCTGCGCGCGCGGCCGGAGCTTGTGCTGGCGGCGCTGGCGGGCCTGGCGATCGTGCGGCCCCGCCGCACGCTCGCCCTGGGCTCGAGGCTCTGGTGGGCCTGGCGGCAGTGGCGGCACCTGCAGCGCTGGCTGCAGCCCGGGCCGTAGCGCTTGCGCTCTTCAGGCCCGGTGCAGGCGCGCCGGGTCCATGCGCGCGGGCTCGACGCCTTGCGCGATGAGGTCCTCGGGCAGCGCCTGGCCCCGCAGCAGGCTGGCCGCGAGCTGCGCCGCGCCGAAGGAGCTCTGGATGCCGTAGCCGCCCTGGCCGGCGAGCCAGAAGAAGCCGCGCTCCGTCGCGTCGAAGCCGATCGCCAGCTCGCCGTCGCGCGTGAAGCTGCGCAGGCCGGCCCAGGTGCGGCGCGGGCGGCGGATCGCGAGCGTGGTGTCGCGCTGGATGGCGTCGATCGCGCGCGCGATGTCCAGCTCCTCGGGCTGCACGTCGTGCGGCGGCACCGGGTCGGCGTTGGCCGGCGAGCCCAGCAGCAGGCCGGCATCGGGCTTGATGTACCAATCGTCGAGCACGGCGGCGGTGGTCGGCCAGGCGCGCGCGTCGACGCCTGGAGGCACTTCGAAGGTGAAGGCGCTGCGCCGCCGCGGCTCGATGCCGAGCGCGGCCACGCCGCAGCGCTGCGCGACCTCGTCGGCCCAGGCGCCCGCGGCGTCGACGAGCACGCGTGCGCGCAGCGGGGCGGCGGTGGCCTCCCGGCCTCGGCTCCCGCCCTCGAGCTGCAGCGTCCAGCCGTCGGCATCGCGTCGCGCGGCCTGCAGGCGCGCGCCGAGGTGCACTTGCGCGCCGGCCGCCCGCGCGCCGCGCAGGTAGCCCTGGTGCAGCGCGTCGACGTCGACGTCCAGCGCATCGGCCTCCCACACCGCGCCGAGCAGCCCTTCTTCGCGCAGCACCGGCACCCGCGCGAGCGTGGCCGCGGCATCCAGCAGCTCGACTTGTGTGCCGGTGGCGGAGAGCTCGGCGTGCAGGGCCGAAAGCTGCGCCTGCTGACCCTGCCAGGCGACGTAGAGCGCGCCGCGCGGCGCGACCAGCGGCACGCTCGCGAAGCCGGGCGGCGGCGCATGCAGGAAGGCGCGGCTGGCGCGCGTCAGCGCGCGCGCCTGCGGCGGGCCGTAGCTGGCCATGAACATCGCCGCGCTACGGCCGGTGCTGTGCATGCCCGCGTGGTCCTCGGCCTCCAGCAGCAGCACCGAAGCCTGCGGCGCGAGCGCCCAGGCGAGCGAGGCCCCGGCGATGCCCGCGCCGACGATGGCGACGTCGTGCAGCGTGTCCATGGCGGCACCTCCCTCAGCGCACGCCCTGCGCCGGGGCGCGCATCAGCGTGCTCTTGCCGAACAGGCTCTCGACCAGGTCCACCGCCAGCGTCGCGGTCTTGTTGCGCAGGTCCAGCGCGGGGTTGAGCTCGACGATGTCGAGGCTGGCCAGCCGGCCGCTGTCGGCGATCATCTCCATGCACAGTTGCGCCTCGCGGTAGCTCGGGCCGCCGGGGATGGTGGTGGCCACGCCCGGGGCGATCTCGGGGTCGAGGAAGTCGACGTCGAAGCTCACGTGCAGGTGGGTGTTGGCGTCGAGCGTGGCCAGCGCCAGCTCCATCGCGTGGCGCATGCCCATCTCGTCGATGAAGCGCATGTCGAAGACCTCGAGTCCGGCCTCGTGCACGAAGCGCTTCTCGCCGGCGTCGACGCTGCGCACGCCGATCTCGCGCACCTGCCGCGCCTGCAGCGCCGGCACCTGGTCGGCCAGCGCCAGCAGCTCGGCCGGGCCGTGGCCGCACAGGCAGGCCAGCGGCATGCCGTGCAGGTTGCCGCTGGGGGTGAGGAGGCTCGTGTTGAAGTCGGCGTGCGCGTCCAGCCACAGCACGCGCAGGCGCCGGCCCTGCTCGCGGCAATGGCGCGCCACCGCGGCAATGCTGCCGAAGGCCAGGCTGTGGTCGCCGCCGAGCAGGATGGGCAGGCGTTGCAGGCGAAGTTCGGCCAGCACCGCGTCGTGCACCGCGCGGTTCCACGCCACGACTTCGGGCAGGTGGCGATAGCCGTCGACCGCCGCCTGCCACGGGTTGCCCGGGCCGGCGAGGTTGCCGCGGTCGACGACCTCGGCGCCGTGGCCCTGCAGCGCCTGCTGCAGTCCCGCCACGCGCAAGGCCTCGGGGCCCATCGAGCCGCCGCGGGCGCTGGCGCCGACGTCGGTCGGGGCGCCGATCAGGCTGATCCGGGGGCTCATCGCGACGTGGGGTGTGCTTCGTTCAGATGTCGTCGGCGAACTCGCCGGTCTGCGTCGGCGGCTGGTCGAAGCCGTAGTAGCCGGCCAGCACCTCCCACGCCTCCTCGGCCGTCTCGACGTAGTGAAAGAGGCCGAGATCCTCGGCGTTGATCATGCCGCAGTCCACCAGATGCTGGAAGTCGATCAGCGCGTGCCAGTACGCGTGCCCGAACAGCAGGATCGGCCGGCGCCGGCTCTTGCCGGTCTGCACGAGGGTCATGGTCTCGAACAGCTCGTCGAGCGTGCCGAAGCCGCCCGGGAAGCAGACCAGCGCGATGCTGCGC
>CAUJJO010000128.1 GCA_963205125.1 Pseudomonadota bacterium
GCCGAGAAGGCCAAGATCGAGCTCTCCAACAGCACGCAGACCGACGTCAACCTGCCCTACATCACGGCCGACGCCTCGGGCCCGAAGCACCTGAACATCAAGCTCACGCGCGCCAAGCTCGAGGCCCTGGTGGAGGACCTGGTCGAGCGCACGATCGAGCCCTGCCGCATCGCCATCAAGGACGCCGGCATCAAGGCCGGCGACATCGACGACGTCATCCTCGTCGGCGGCCAGACGCGCATGCCCAAGGTGCAGGAGAAGGTCAAGGAGTTCTTCGGCAAGGATCCGCGCAAGGACGTCAACCCCGACGAGGCGGTGGCCGTCGGCGCGGCCGTGCAGGGCCAGGTGCTGGGCGGCGAGCGCAAGGACGTGCTGCTGCTGGACGTGACGCCGCTGTCGCTGGGCATCGAGACCCTGGGCGGCGTGATGACCAAGATGATCCAGAAGAACACGACCATCCCGACCAAGTTCAGCCAGGTCTTCAGCACCGCCGACGACAACCAGCCGGCGGTGACGATCAAGGTCTTCCAGGGCGAGCGCGAGCTGGCCGCGGGCAACAAGAGCCTGGGCGAGTTCAACCTCGAGGGCATCGCCCCGGCGCCGCGCGGCCTGCCGCAGATCGAGGTCACCTTCGACATCGACGCCAACGGCATCCTGCACGTCAGCGCCAAGGACAAGGGCACCGGCAAGGAGAACAAGATCACCATCAAGGCGAACTCGGGCCTCTCGGAGGCGGAGATCGAGAAGATGGTCAAGGACGCCGAGGCCAACGCCGCCGAGGATCACAAGAAGGTCGAGCTCGTGCAGGCGCGCAACCAGGCCGATGCGATGGTGCACTCGGTGAAGAAGAGCCTCTCCGAGCACGGCGACAAGCTCGACGCCGGCGAGAAGGAGAAGATCGAGGCCGCGCTCAAGGACGCCGAGGAGGCGATCAAGGGCGACGACAAGGCCGCGATCGACGCCAGGACCGAGGCGCTGATGAGCGCCAGCCAGAAGCTCGGCGAGAAGATGTACGCCGAGCAGGCCGCCGCGGCGGGCGGGCCGGGCGCCGCCGAGGGCGCGCAGGGCGGCCCGCAGGGCAGCGCCTCGTCCAAGCCGGCCGACGACGACGTCGTCGACGCCGAGTTCAAGGAAGTCAAGAAGTGACGCGTCGGGCAGCCCCTGCCGGGGCTGCCGGCCCGTCTCGCCGCGCCGGAGCCCGCAGGCCGTGCCGCCTGCCGCTCGGCGCGGCGCTTTCGTTTCGTTGACGGCATCGGACCATGGCAAAGCGCGACTACTACGAAGTCCTCGGCGTCCCCAAGAACGCCTCGGACGACGACATCAAGAAGGCCTACCGCAAGCTGGCCATGAAGCACCACCCTGACCGCAACCAGGGTGACGAGGCGAAGAAGGCCGAGGAGAAGTTCAAGGAGGCCAAGGAGGCCTACGAGATCCTCTCCGACGCCCAGAAGCGGGCCGCCTACGACCAGTTCGGCCACGCCGGCATCGACCCCAGCATGGGCGGCGGGCGCGGCGCGGAGGGCTTCGGCGGCTTCGCCGAGGCCTTCGGCGACATCTTCGGCGACATCTTCGGCGGCGGCGGCCGTCGCGGCGGGGGCGGCCAGCAGGTCTACCGCGGCGCCGACCTCAGCTACGCGATGGAGATCACGCTGGAGGAAGCCTCCGGCGGCAAGGACGCGCAGATCCGCATCCCGAGCTGGGACAGCTGCGAGACCTGCAAGGGCAGCGGCGCCAAGCCCGGCACCAGCGCCAAGACCTGCCCGAGCTGCAACGGCAGCGGCGCCGTGCATCTGCGCCAGGGCTTCTTCAGCATCCAGCAGACCTGCCCGCACTGCCGCGGCAGCGGCAAGATCATTCCCGAGCCCTGCACGAGCTGCAACGGCGCGGGCAGGATCAAGCGGCAGAAGACGCTGGAGGTGAAGGTGCCGCCGGGCATCAACGAAGGCATGCGCATCCGCTCCGCCGGCAACGGCGAGCCCGGCACCAACGGCGGTCCCGCGGGCGACCTCTACATCGAGATCCGCGTCAAGCCGCACGAGATCTTCGAGCGCGACGGCGACGACCTGCACTGCTCGGTGCCGATCGGCCTCACCACCGCGGCGCTGGGCGGCTCGGTCGAGGTGCCGACGCTCGCGGGCAACAAGGTCGAGATCGACCTGCCCGAGGGCACGCAGCACGGCAAGACCTTCCGCCTGCGCGGCAAGGGCATCAAGGGCATCCGCTCGAGCTACCCGGGCGACCTCTACTGCCACGTCACGGTGGAGACGCCGGTCAAGCTGACCGAGCACCAGCGCAAGCTGCTCAAGGACCTCGACGAGTCCTTCCGCAAGGGCGGCGACAAGCACTCGCCCAACGCCAAGAGCTGGACCGACCGCGTGAAGGACCTCTTCAAGTAGGCGGGCGCCGCGCCGCGGCGCACGCCGCCTGCGCCGCCGGCTTCAGTACTCGGCGCCGATGCTGCCCGGGGCGAGGTTGTCGAACTTGGTGAGCGGCTTCAGGAAGGTCAGCTTGACGGTGCCCACCGGCCCGTTGCGCTGCTTGCCGATGACGATCTCGGCGACGCCGGGTTCCTTCGACTCCTTGTTGTAGTAGTCGTCGCGGTAGATGAACATGATGACGTCGGCGTCCTGCTCGATGGCGCCCGACTCGCGCAGGTCGCTCATCATCGGCCGCTTGTCGTTGCGCGACTCGACCGAGCGGTTGAGCTGCGAGAGCGCGAGCACCGGGCACTGCAGCTCCTTGGCCAGCGCCTTCAGGCCGCGGCTGATCTCGCCGATCTCGGTGGCGCGGTTCTCGTCGCTGCCGCTGCCCGAGCCGCTCATCAGCTGCAGGTAGTCGACGACGATCAGCCCGAGCGTGCCGCCGAACTGGCGCGCCATGCGGCGCGCGCGTGCGCGCAGTTCGGCCGAGTTCAGCGCCGGCGTCTCGTCGATGAAGAGCTGCACGTTGCGCAGGCGGTCGACGGCGCTGGCCA
>CAUJJO010000129.1 GCA_963205125.1 Pseudomonadota bacterium
CAGCGCAATGCCCAGCCGGCGCCGCAGCAGCGCGCGGCAGGGCTGGGCGAAGAACTGCACGAGCTGATCGAGCGAGGGCTGGCGCCACTCGGCGCCGGGCGCGGGCAGCGGCGCGGCGAAGAAGACGGCCTGCTGCGACGGGACGATGCCCGGTTCGTCGTCGTTGTCGTCGGGCGCCTCGTGCGGCTCGCCTTCGCGGTCCGCGTCGCCCTGCGCATCGACGGGCGCATCGACGGGCGCGGCGGCCGGCAAGGCGGGCGTCGCGGCCGGCCCAGGCGCCAGCGCCGCGCGCAGGGCCGCGGCCAGCTCGGCGTCGTGGCTGCGGCGCCGCGGGTCGCCGTCGCGCTGGAAGGCGATGGGAGAGAAGGCCTGCAGCGGGTGCTCGACGACGAGCCGCTCGCGCGCCTGCGCCAGGCTTTGGCGATCGCGCGGGTCGGACGCGATCGCCGGCAGCAGCACGTCCAGCAGCTCGGCCACCACCGTCGAGGGCGGCAGCGGCGCGTTGTCGCGCACGCTGCGGCCGGTGTGGCTCAGGTGCAGGTGGCCGCGTGCGGCCAGCAGCAGGTCGAGGAAGAGGTTGCGCTCGTCCAGGCGGCGTTGGCGGTCGCCGCGGCGGGGGCTGGCGGCCAGCAGGTCGAACTCGGCCGCGCGCGTGGTCCCGGGGAAGAGGCCGTCGTCCAGGCCCAGCACGGCGACGACGCGGCAGGGCAGGCCGCGCAGGCTGCCCATCGCGGCGAAGGTGACGCCGCCGCTGGGCACGCCGCCGCGCGTGGGCTCGTCGAGCGCTTGCTGCAGCGCCTGGCGCACGACGGGCAGCGGCAGCGCCTCGACCAGATCGCCGCGTTGCATCTCGTCGGCGAGCTGCGCGATGCCGGCGTGCAGTTCGTGCAGGTCGCTGCGCTCCTCGTCGACGGCGGCGAGGAAGCGCTCGCAGGCCGCGTGCAGCAGCGCCGCCCAGGCGGCGGGCGCGTGGGCCTGCGCCATCGCCTCGTGCGTCTGCCGCAGCGCCTGGGCGAAGTGCCAGAGCCGGCCAAGCCGCGAGGCCTGGCTGCCGGCGATGTCGGCGGCCGGCAGCAGGCCGCAAAAGGGCTGGTCGAATGCCGGCGGCAGGGCATGGCCGAGGAAGAGCCGGGCGATGCCGTCGGCCAGCGTGTGGCGCTCCCCGGCCGGGGCGCCGAAGCTGCCGCGGTGCGCGCCGTCCAGGCCCCAGTGCGTGCCTGCCGCGAGCAGCCAGGCGTGGACATGTTCGAGATCGTCCTCGTCCAGGCCGAAGCGCCGCGCCACGATGGGCTGCTGCAGCAGGCCGAAGACGGCGCTGGCCGGCATGCGCGAGGCCAGCAGGTCCAGCAGCGCGAGCAGGGCGCGCGCCGGGGCGTCGACGCCGCTGCGCGCGCGGCCCGTGACGGTGAACGGAATGTGCCGCGCCGACGGCGCGCTGCCGAAGACGGCGTCGACCAGCGGTGCCGCGGCCTCGAGGTCGGTCAGGACGACGAGCACGTCGCCGGGCTGCAGCGTGGCGTCGGCGGCGAAGAGCGCGAGCAGCCGGTCGTGCAGCACCTCGAGCTCGCGCGTGCGCGAGTGGCAGACGTGCAGCTCGAGGCTGCGGTCCTCGTCGGCGAGTGCGATGCTTCCCGGCTCGATCTCCTGCAGGTCCAGCAGCGCGTTCTGCACGCGCGCCAGCAGCGTGCCGCCTTCGCTTGCGCGATAGTCGCCGTCGTCGACGATCGCGTCGCCGGCCAGGTCGACGAGGCCGTCGACCAGCGCCTGCGTCTGCTTGCCCCAGGCGGCGAGCAGGCGGTTGCCTTCCTCGTGGCCGGCGGCCTGCCCGCGCGCGGCCAGGTGCGCGAGCCGCCTGCGGTCGACGAGCTCGAACCAGTACTCGCGGCAGGGGTTGAGGAGGTAGACCTCGACCTCGGTCACGCGGCCGAGCTGTGCGAGCAACTGCTGGTGCAGCGGCGGCAGCGCCGGCGGCGCGAAGAGGTGCACGCGCGCGGGCAGGGCGTGCGCCGCCGCCGCGCTCTCGCCGCCGCGCTGCAGTGCCTCGACGAAGGCGGCCACCGGTTGCTGCTGCGGCAGCGCCAGCTCCGCGGCCAGCCGTCGCCACAGCGCCGCCTGCCAGGCCTCGTCGGGCTGCGAGGGCAGCACCAGGCGCTTCTCGCGCCAGGCCTGCAGCCAGTCGGGGCGCCAGCTCGTGTACTGCTCGATCAGCGCGGCCACCGACTGCGCCAGCTCCGCGCGCATGAGGGCATCGGCCTGCCCGAGGTAGTGGCCAAGGCGCGGGAAGGGCGCGATCCAGTCGGCGTCGCCGAAGGCCTTGTAGACGCGCCAGCCGAGCACCGCGGCGGCCAGCGGCGACTCGGCCGGGGCGGACGGCGTGGACGGCGCGGACGGCGTGGTCGGTGCCTGCGTCGCGACGAGCCGCCACAGCCACTGGGCCAGGAACGAGAAGCGCAGGTTGGCGCAGACGCCGTGCTCGCGCGCGACCGCGAGCTGCAGCCAGCGCCGCGTCGCGGCACTCGGCACGATCAGCTCGGCGACGGCGAAGGGGTCGCCGCCCTCGTCCTCGGCGAGGGTGGCCAGCAGGCGCTCGGCCAGCGCCTCGGTGCGGTTGGAGAAGTGCAGATTCAGCATGCCCGGGTCCGTGCGCGACCGCGCCCGGGTCGGGCACGCGTCGTGTACGCAGCAGCCTGCCACGCCGCTGGCTCACAGGATGAGCCAGGCCTTCGGGTCGCGGCGAACGGAAACCTGCGCGCCCTCATCCGCCCAGGACCACGGTGCGCGACTGCTCGCGCAGGTAGAGCGGCAGGTAGTGGAAGCTGGCGATCGCCTTGCCGGTGGAGCCGGAGCCCTTCCAGCCGCCGAAGGGCTGGTAGCCGGGCCAGGCGCCGGTGGTCGCACCCTGGGCGCGGTTGGCGTAGGTGACGCCGGCCTCGATGTGATCGTGGAACCAGGCGACTTCGTCGGCGCCGCCGTAGAAGCCGGCGGTCAGGCCGACCTCGCTGTCGTTGGCGAGCAGCATCGCTTGCTCGCGCGAATCGACGCGCTGCAGCATCAGGAGCGGCAGGAAGAGCTCCTGCCGCCACAGCGGCTGCGAGGCCGGCGCCTCGACCAGCGTCGGGGCGACAAAGTGGCCGTGCGCATGCTCGCCTTCGGTCAGCAGCGTGCCGCCGGCCAGCAGCGTGGCGCCGCCCGCCTGCAACTGCTGCACGCTGCGCGCAAAGCGCTCGCGCGCCGCGGCGTGGTTGACCGGCCCCATCCAGTGGCGCTGCTCGGTCGGGTCGCCGACGGACAGCGCGCGCGTCTGCGCCTGCAGGCGCTCGATCAGGGCGTCGGCAACGGCGCGGTGGACGTACAGGCGCGAGAGCGCCGAGCACTTCTGCCCCGAGAGGCCGTAGGCCGAGCGCACGATGCCGGCGGCGGCGACGTCCAGGTCCGCGCGCTCGGTGACGATGCAGGGGTTCTTGCCGCCCATCTCGGCGATGCAGGGGCGCGGCCAGCGTCCGCCCGCGCACTGCGCGAGCAGGCCGCGGCCGACGGCGACCGAGCCGGTGAAGGTGATGCCGGCCACATCCGGGTGCGCGGCAAGCGCCGAGCCCAGTTCGTGCGTGTCGCCGTGCAGCCACTGGAAGACGCCGCTGGGCACCCCCGCGTCGCGCAGGCAGTCGGCGAGCAGCCGGCCGCCCCAGGGCGTGTGCGGCGAACCCTTGGCGATGACGACGTTGCCGGTGACGAGTGCGGCCGCGGTCGGCCCGCCCATCAGCGCCAGCGGATAGTTGAAGGGCGCGATCACCAGCCACACGCCGTAGGGGCGCAGCACCGAGCGGTTGGTCGCGCGCACGCCGACGAGCGGGTCGTCGGGCAAGGGCACGTCGAAGCCCTGCGCGCGCTCGAAGTCGTCGGCGTACTGGCGGAAGAAGTCCACCGTCTCCTGCGCCTCGCCGATCGCCTCCATGCGGTTCTTGCCGACTTCGAGCGCGAGGGCCGCGGCGATCGTGTAGACGCGCTGCTGCATGAGTTCGGCCACGCGGCGCAGCAGCGCCACGCGCTCGGCCAGCGGCGTGGCGCGCCAGGCGGGATACGCGTTGCGCGCGGCCTGCAGCGCGCGTTCGACGTCGCCCGCTTCGGCGATCGCGAAGTGGCCGAGTTCGAGCCGCGTGTCGATCGGCGAGACGAGGCGCTGCGTGCGGCGGCGCGGCACATCCTGCCCCTGCAGGAAGAGGCCGTGGCTCGCGCCGAGCTCGCCGCGCGCGCCGCGCCCGCCACGCAATTGGGCGAGTGCGGCGTCGAAGGCCTCGTGCATCGAGGCCGGCGGGTCGAACATGCTGGCGTAGGTGAGGCGAAAGCTCATGACGTGAACCTGCTTCAGCGGGAGAGGTGATGCGCGAGCAGCGCGTCCAGGCGCTCGATCGCGTCGGCGAGCTCGTCCTGCGCGATCACCAGCGGCGGCGCGAGGATGATCAGGTTGCCGCGGCTGGCCAGCGACAGGCCCTGCGCAAGCGCGTCGCGCAGCAGCGCGGCCAGCGCCGGCGGCGTCTGCGGCCAGGGCGCCAGCGGTGCGCGGGTGACGCGGTCGGCGACGAGCTCGACGACGGCGAACAGGCCGTCGCCGCCGCGCACCTCGCCGATCGCTTGGTGGCGCTCCTGCAGCCGCTGCAGGCGCTCGAACATCCAGGCGCCGAGCTGTCGCGAGCGCTCGATCAGGCCCTCGTCGCGGTAGGCGCGTACCGCCGCAAGCCCGGCGGCGCAGGACAGCGGGTGGCCGCAGTAGGTCAGGCCAATCGGCAGCATGCGGCGCTCGATGCGCGCGTAGACCGCGGCCGAGACGATCACCGCGCCCAGCGGTGCCGCCGCGCCGGTGAGGCCCTTGGCGCAGGTGATCAGGTCCGGCGCGTGCTGCGGGCCGTGCTGCTGCCATGCGAACCACTGGCCGCAGCGGCCGAAGCCGCTCATCACCTCGTCGGCGATCAGCAGCACGCCGCGATCGCGCGTGAGGCGACGCAGTGCCGGCCAGAAGCTGCCGGGCGGCACGATGCCGTTGCTGCCGGCGTTGGGCTCCATGATCACCGCCGCCGTCTGCCGCGAACCGATCGCGTCGATTCCTGCGGCCACCGCCTGCGCCGCGGCCTTGCCGCAGGCCTCTGGGCTGCTCGTGCCGAAGGGGCAGCGGTAGGCGTAGGGCGGCGGGACGTGGTGCACGTTCAAGGCGTCGGCGTCGACGAGCGCCTGCACGCGCGCATCGCCCGAAAGCGCCATGCCCATGTAGCTCGCGCCGTGGTAGGAGCGGTCGCGCGCGATCACCGCGCCCTGCGGCTGCTCCTGCGCCAGGCGGGCGATCTTGATCGCGTTCTCGTTGGCGTCGGCGCCGCCGAGCGTGAAGAAGACGCGCCCGCCGCGCAGGCCCGAGACCTCGAGCAGTTCCTGCGCGAGCTCGGCGCGCACGCGCGCGCCCCACGGGTTGGTGACGAAGCATAGCTGCTGCGCCTGGTCCCGGATCGCCTGCACCAGCCGCGGGTGCTGGTGGCCGAGCAGGCTGCATTCGGAGAGCGAGCTCAGGTCGAGGATGCGTCGCCCGTCCTCGAGCAACAGCCAGGCGCCTTCGCCGCCGACGACGGTCGGTGCGTCCCACGCCGCGGGCACGCACCAGCTGTGCAGCACGCTGTCGGCTTCGTGCTGCGTTGCGGACGCGGCCATCGCCTCAGCCGACGAAGCGCACCGCGGCGTCGAGGTCGACGCGCTCGGTGCAGGTGCGGTTGGCCGGCGCCTCGGGGTCGGCGTAGCCGATCGACATGCCGAAGAGGATGCCGACGTCCTCGGGCAGCTCGAGCATGCGCCGTGCCGGGCCCGGGTACATGCCCAGCGCCCCCTGGAAGCAGCAGGCGATGCCGCGCTCGGCCAGCAGCAGCGCGACCGCCTGCGCGAAGATGCCCAGGTCCACCGCGCCGACCATGCCGAGGTAGCGCTGCATGGTGAAGAAGACCGCGTGCGGCGCGTCGAAGAAGCCCCAGTTGCGCAGCAGCGAGCGCTGGCGCGCGGCGCGGTCGTGGCGCTCGACGCCGGTCGTGCCGTAGAGCGCCGCGGCGGCGCCGAACTGGCGCTCGCGGTGCTCGCCGACGAACTTCACGTCCCACTCGAAGTCGGAGTCGGGCGGGCGGCCGCTGCCGGCCTCCGCGACCAGCGCCCGGCTCAGTTCGTCCTTCTGCGCGCCGGAGACGACGTAGGCGCGCCAGGGTTGCGTGTTGCAGTTGGAAGGCACGTGCCGAGCGAGGGCGAAGACCTCCTCGAGCACCGCGCGCGGCACCGGCGTGGGCAGGAAGGCGCGCGTCGAGCGTCGCGCCTGCAGCGCCTGGGTCACCGTGAGGCAGGGTTCGGACATGGCAGTCAGGGGCGGGTACGGGCCGAGGCGGGCATTCTCGTGCAGCCTCGCCCGTGCAGGGGGTCGCGTGCGCCGACGCAGGGCCTTACAATCGCGGTCACCCTTGCCGGGTACTCATCTGCTGGTTGGAGAGGACGCCATGTCTGACGACGCCCTGTTCCAATTGGGGATAGTTTCAGTCCGCCTGAACAGCTCCCAAACGGAATGCCTGGAATGCCCGACTCGCCGCGCTTCGCCCTCGTCGAAGCGTGAGCGAAGTCCGTGGCTGCGCGCGCGCGACCACGCGCGCTGAATGCAGCCTTCCCCGCAGCCTTTCCGTCCTCACCCGTCCCGTTTCGTCCCGCCGACCGGCCCTGCCTGCGCCCGCACCGATGCGGCCGCCCGGGCAGCCTTCGGCGGGCCCGTGCGACTTGCGTCGGCGCAGCCGATGGCAGGCTGCCTGCGTGCCTCGAGAGCGATGATTCAGACGCCTTACTACCTCATCGACAAGACACCGCTGCTGGCCAATCTGCAGCTCATGCAGCGGCTGCGGCGTGCCTCGGGCGCGAAGCTGGTGCTGGCGCTCAAGGGCTTTGCGACCTGGTCGGCGTTCGAGCTCATGCGCGAGTTCATGGACGGCACGACCTCGTCCTCGCTCTACGAGGTGCGCCTGGGGCGCGAGAAGTTCGGCGGCGAGACCCATGCCTACAGCGTGGGCTACGCCGATCACGAGTTCGACGAGGTCGTCGCGCACGCCGACAAGCTGATCTTCAACAGCCTCTCGCAGTTCGAGCGCCTGGCGCCGCGCGCCAAGGGCAGGGCGCTTGGCCTGCGGCTGAACCCCGGCATCAGTTCCTCGGGCTTCGACCTCGCCGACCCGGCGCGACCCTTCAGTCGCCTGGGCGAGAGCGACCCGGCGCGCGTGGAAGCGGTGATCGACCGGCTCGACGGCTTCATGATCCACAACAACTGCGAGAACGCCGACTTCGAGCGCTTCGACGCCATGCTCGCGCGGATCGAGGCGCGCTTTGCGCCGCTGTTCTCGCGCGTGCGCTGGGTGAGCCTGGGCGGCGGCATCCGCTTCACGGCGCCGGACTATCCGCTGGATGCGCTGGCGGCGCGCCTGCGCGGCTTCGCCGATCGCCACGGCGTGCAGGTCTACCTCGAGCCGGGCGAGGCGGCGGTGGCCGGCGCCGGCACGCTCGAGGTCTCGGTGCTCGACACCTTGTTCAACGGCAAGCCGCTGGCCGTCGTCGACGCCTCGACCGAGGCGCACATGCTGGACCTGCTGATCTACCGCGAGCGCGCGCAGGTGAAGCCCGACCGCGGGCCGCACCGCTACCTCGTCTGCGGCCGCTCCTGCCTGGCCGGCGACGTCTTCGGCGAGTTCGCGTTCGAGGAGCCGCTGCAGGTCGGCAGCCGCATCACGCTGCACGAGGCGGCGGCCTACACGATGGTGAAGAAGAACTGGTTCAACGGCTTGACCATGCCCTCGATCGCCGTGCGCGAACTCGACGGCAGCGAGCGCCTGGTGCGGCAGTTCGGCTACCAGGACTATGTGGACAGCCTGTCCTGAGACGGGCGGCATTCGACGCAGGCAAGGAGAAGAGGCATGAAGCGCAACATCCTGATCATCGGTGCCGGGGGCGTGGCCCACGTGGCGGCGCACAAGCTGGTCGAGCACGGTGACTTCGGCGCCATCCACATCGCCACCCGTTCGGTGCACAAGGCCGACGCCATCGTCGCCTCGATCCGCGCCAAGGGCGCGCGCTACCCGCAGGCGAGCCTGCACACGCACGCGCTCGACGCGATGGACGTGGCGGCCACCGAGGCGCTGATCCGCCGCGTGCAGGCGGGCCTCGTGCTCAACCTCGGCTCGGCCTTCGTCAACATGTCGGTGCTGCAGGCCTGCATCCACACCGGGGCGGCCTACCTCGACACCGCGATCCACGAGGACGCTGCGCTCATCTGCGAGACGCCGCCCTGGTACGCCAACTACGAGTGGAAGCGCCGCGAGGCCTGCGAGCAGGCCGGCGTGACGGCGATCCTCGGCGCGGGCTTCGACCCCGGCGTCGTCAACGCCTACGCGCGGCTGGCCGTCGACGAATGCTTCGACCGCGTCGACTCGATCGACATCATCGACATCAACGCCGGCAGCCACGGCCGCTACTTCGCGACCAACTTCGACCCCGAGGTCAACTTCCGCGAGTTCACCGGCACCGTCTGGTCCTGGGAGAACCGCAAGTGGGTCGCCGGGCGCATGTTCGAGCGCAGGCAGGAGTGGGAGCTGCCGGTGGTCGGCAAGCAGACGGCCTACCTCACGGGGCACGACGAGCTGCACTCGCTGTCGCAGCACCTGGACGTGCCCGACATCCGCTTCTGGATGGGCTTCAGCGAGCACTACATCAACGTCTTCACGGTGCTGAAGAACCTCGGCCTGCTGTCGGAGAAGCCGGTGCGCACGGCGGAGGGCCTGGAGGTCGTGCCGCTGAAGGTGGTGAAGGCGGTGCTGCCCGATCCGGCCTCGCTTGCGCCGACCTACAAGGGCAAGACCTGCATCGGCAACCTCGTGCGCGGCGTGCGCCACGGCAAGCCGCGCGAGGTCTTCATCTACAACATCGCCGACCACGTCGAGAGCTGGCACGACGTCGGCAGCCAGGCGATCGCCTACACCGCGGGCGTGCCGGCGGCCGCCGCCGCGCTGCTGGTGGCCGAGGGCGCCTGGGACGTGCGCCGCATGGTCAACGTCGAGCAGCTGCCCGCGCGCCCCTTCCTCGAGCGCATGGCCGAACTCGGCCTCGAGACCTGGATGCGCGAGGGCCGGCGCGACCTGCCGGTGGCGGTACGCGAGAGCCTGCAGATGGCGCAGGCCTGAGCGGCAGCGCGGCAGCGGCGGCAGCGGCGGCTCAGCCGCCGCGCCACAGGCGCGAGGCGCTGGCCATGCCGGCCCAGGTGGCCAGCAGCGAGCCCAGCAGGTGCGCGGCCATCGCCAGCAGCGCCACACCCAGGCGCCCGTCGAGCAGAAGCCGCGTGACCTCGGCCGAGAAGGTCGAGAAGGTCGTGAGCCCGCCGAGGAAGCCGGTGATCACGAAGAGGCGCCAGGCCGGCGGCACGTCCGCGTGCTGCAGGAAGAAGACGATCGCCACGCCCACCAGGTAGCCGCCGATCAGGTTGGCCGCAAGCGTCCCCGGCGGGACGCTCGGCCACAGCGCGTTCAGCCAAAGGCCCAGCAGCCAGCGCAGCACCGCGCCGAGTGCCGCGCCCAGGCCGATCGCCAGCACCGCGGTGCTCATCGACCGCGACCCTCGTGCACGGGCCGGCGCAGCGCGGACACTCAGCCCGCCTTCTTCAGGTAGGTCTCGGCCAGGCGCACCCAGTAGCTGGCGCCGGTGGGCAGCACGGCGTCGTTGAAGTCGTAGCCGGGGTTGTGCACCATGCAGCCGCCTTCGCTGCCTTCGCCGTTGCCGATGAAGACGTAGCAGCCGGGCACCTTCTCGAGGAAGAAGGCGAAGTCCTCGCTGCCGGTCACCGGCTCGTTGATCGGCAGCAGGCCGTCGTCGCCCAGCCAGTCGCGGATGACCTGCTTGCAGAAGTCGGTCTGCCCGGGGTCGTTCTGCAGCACGGGGTAGCGGCGCTGGTAGTCGACCTCGGCGCGGGCGCCGTAGACGGCGGCCTGCGCGTGCGCGATCTCGGTGATGCGCTTCTCCAGCAGGTCCTGCACGTCGGGGCGGAAGGCGCGCACCGACAGGCGCAGTTCAGCCGTCTCGGGGATGACGTTGGGCGCCTCGCCGGCGTGGAAGGCGCCGACGGTGACGATGCCCATCTCGAGCGGCGGCACGTTGCGGCTGACCACGGTCTGCAAGGCCATCACGATCGCCGAGGCGGCGACCACCGGGTCGACCGCGGCCTGCGGCATCGCGCCGTGCCCGCCCTTGCCGTGGACGGTGATGACGACGCTGTCGGAGCTGGACATCGCATAGCCCGGGACCGCGACGAACCTGCCCGCGGGCTTGCCGGGCATGTTGTGCATGGCGAACATGGCCTCGCAGGGGAAGAGCTCGAGGAAGCCGTCCTCCAGCATCTTGCGCGCGCCGGCCTGGCCTTCCTCCGCGGGCTGGAAGACGAGGTGCAGGATGCCGTCGAAGTTGCGCGTGGCCGCGAAGTGGCGCGCCGCGGCCAGCAGCATCGCGGTGTGGCCGTCGTGGCCGCAGGCGTGCATCTTGCCGAAGACCTTGCTCGACCAGGGCTTGCCGCTGGTCTCGACGATGGGCAGCGCGTCCATGTCGGCGCGCAGGCCGATGCGCCGCGTCGAGCGGCCGACCTTCAGCGTGCCGACGACGCCGGTGCCGCCGAGGCCCCGGTGCACCTCGTAGCCCCAGCGCTGCAGGCGCTCGGCGACGAGGTCGGCGGTCGCGTGCTCCTCGTAGGCGAGCTCGGGATGGGCGTGGATCTGGCGCCGGATGGCGACCATCTCGTCTTCGTGGGTGCGGATCTCGTCGAGCGCGGGCAGCGGCAGCGGGGCGTTCATGGCATGGGCTCCGTGGGGAATGGGGACGCCGTCGCGTCCGGAGCCGGGCATGCTAGCGCCGCCGCGCGGGCCGGGCACCGCGACCTGCCCGGAGGCCCCACGCCGCCGCTCGCGTCCTGCGAGGCTCTTGTTACGATCCCCGCCTTTTGGCGGCCGACGGGCCAGGATGGGTGTGCCATGGCAATGGACGTGGTCGACTACGAGATCAAGGGCTCCGAGATGCAGTTCGTCGAGGTCGAGCTCGACCCCGGCGAGGCGGCCGTCGGCGAGGCCGGCAGCATGATGTTCATGGACGCCGGCATCGGCATGGACACCGTCTTCGGCGACGGCTCGGCGCAGCAGGGCGGCTTCTTCGGCAAGCTGCTGGGCGCGGGCAAGCGCCTGGTGACGGGGGAGTCGCTCTTCACCACCGTGTACTCGAACAACGCGCGCCAGAAGCAGCGCGTGGCCTTCGCCGCGCCCTATCCGGGCAAGATCCTGGCGATGGACCTGCGCCGCCTGGGTGGCACGCTGATCTGCCAGAAGGACGCCTTCCTCTGCGCCGCGCGCGGCGTGCAGCTGGGCATCGCCCTGCAGCAGAAGCTCTCGGTGGGCTTCTTCGGCGGCGAGGGTTTCATCATGCAGCGGCTGGACGGCGACGGCCTGGCCTTCGTCCACGCCGGCGGCACGCTGCTCGAGCGCGAGCTGCAGCCCGGCCAGACGCTGATGGTCGACACCGGCTGCGTGGTCGCCTACACGCCCAATGTGAGCTTCGAGATCCAGTACGTCGGCAAGATCAAGACCGCGCTCTTCGGCGGCGAAGGCCTCTTCTTCGCCAAGATGACCGGCCCGGGCCACGTCTGGCTGCAGAGCCTGCCCTTCTCGCGCCTGGCCTCGCGCGTCTTCGCCGCGGCGCCGCAGCGCGGCGGCTCACGCGAGGAGGGCTCGGTGCTCGGCGGGGTGGCCGGCGGTGGCCTGCTCGGTGGCCTGCTGATGGGCGACGACGAGTGAGTCCGGGCGCCTGCTGAGACCCGCCCCTGCGACCGCGCATGCGCGACATGCTGGACGCAAGCTGGCGCGCCGCGGCGTACTGCTGGCACCCGCTGGCCCTGCTGTGGGGCCTGCTGCCGCTGGCGCTGGCGGCCGGCGGGGTGCTGGGGCTGGGCTGGATCGGCTGGGAGGAGGCGGTGGCGCAGGCGCGCGCGCTGCTCGAGCGAACCGAACTGCTGGCGACGCTCTTCGACTGGCTGCAGGCCATCGGCCTGCCCGACCTGCGGCCGGTGCTGGCGCCCTTGCTGGTGGTGGCGCTGACGATGCCGGTGCTGGTGCTGCTGACGCTGCTGCTGGTGGCCTGGCTGCTGGCGCCGGCGATGGTCGCGCTGGTGGCGCGGCGGCGCTTCCCGGCGCTTGCCGCAAGCCCCGAGGCCGCCGGGCGCGGGCGGGCGCTGGGCTGGGCGCTGCTGTGCGCGCTGGCGGCGCTGGCCGCACTCGTCTTCAGCATGCCCTTGTGGCTGCTGCCGCCGCTGGTCTTCGTGCTGCCGCCGCTGGTCTGGGGCTGGCTCTGCTACCGGGTCTTCTCGTTCTGCGCGCTGGCGCGGCACGCCAGCGCGGGCGAGCGCCGGCTGCTGCTGCACCAGCGGCGCTGGGCGCTGCGCGGGGCGGCGCTGCTGTGCGGACTGGCCTGCGCGCTGCCGACGCTTTCGTGGACGCTCGGCGCCACTGCGCTCGTGATGGCGCCGCTGCTGATGCCGCTGCTGCTGTGGCTCTACACCATCCTCTTCGCCTTTGCCACGCTGTGGTTCACGCACTACCTGCTGGCGGCGCTGCAGCGCTTGCGGCAGGACCTCGCGGCGCAGGCAGGCTTGCAGGTTTCCTCGGCGCTGCCCACCTCACCATGAACGAACCCGTCTTCGGCCTCGTCGTCATCGGCGACGAAATCCTCTCCGGCAAGCGCGCGGACAAGCACCTCCCGAAGGTGGCCGAGCTGCTCGGCGCGCGCGGGCTGGCGCTGGACTGGGCGCGCTTCGTCGGCGACGACCGCCCGCGCATCACCGCGCTGCTGCAGCAGGTGTTCGCCGGCGGCGACATCGTCTTCTGCTGCGGCGGCATCGGCGCCACGCCCGACGACCACACGCGCCAGTGCGCGGCGGCCGCGCTGCAGCGGCCGCTGGAACTGCATCCGCAGGCGCGGCGCCTGATCGAGGAGCGCATGCAGGAGATGGCGCGCGAGCAGGGCGTCCCCTTCGAGCCCGCGCGCGCGGACAACGTGCAGCGGCTGCAGATGGGCGTGTTCCCGCAGGGCGCGACGCTGATCGCCAACCCCTACAACAAGATCCCCGGCTTCTCGGTCGGCGACGTGCACTTCATGCCCGGCTTCCCGGTGATGGCGCATCCGATGATCGAGAGCCTGCTCGACGGCCGCTACGCGCACCTGCACGGCCGCACGGCGCAGCTCGAGCGCTCGGTGATCGTGCACGACGGCACGGAGGCCGCGCTGACGCCGCTGATGGAGCAGGTCGAGGCCGCGCACCCCGGCGTCAAGGTGTTCAGCCTGCCGAGCGTGGACCACCCCGTGCTCGGCCGCCACATCGAGCTCGGCGTGAAGGGTCGCGGCGCGGCGGTCGACGCCGCCTACGCGGCGCTGAAGGCCGGCCTGGTTCGTCTTGGTGCACGCCTCGGCACCGAAATGGTGCGCGGACAGGGCTCTGCGTGAACCGCGATGGTGCGTTGCACAATCCGGCCCCGGCAGCGCACTGCGGTGCACGGCTGGCACGGCGCGTGCTTTTCATGACCGAGGCCCACGGCAGGCATGCCGCCCGGCCGGCCGATCCCGATCGAACCCCAACCCCGAGGCGGCGCCTGCATCCGCCGCATTTGCCAGGAGAACTCCAATGAGCAAGACCGTTGCCGACGTCATGAAGATGATGGAGGAGAACGAAGTCAAGTTCGTCGACTTCCGCTTTACCGACACGCGCGGCAAGGAGCACCACGTGACCGTGCCGGTCTCGCACGTCGACGAGGAGAAGTTCAGCGCCGGGCACGCCTTCGACGGCTCGTCGATCGCCGGCTGGAAGGGTATCGAGGCCTCCGACATGCTGCTGATGCCCGACCCGACCACCGCCAACATCGATCCCTTCTTCGACGAGCCGACGCTGATCCTCAGCTGCGACGTGCTCGAGCCCGGCGACGGCAAGCCCTACGAGCGCGACCCGCGCAGCCTGGCGCGGCGCGCCGAGGCCTACCTGAAGAGCAGCGGCATCGGCGACACCGCCTACTTCGGCCCCGAGCCCGAGTTCTTCATCTTCGACCAGGTGCAGTGGAACGTCGACATGTCGGGCTGCTTCGTCTCGATCGGCTCCGAGGAGGCGCCCTGGAGCAGCGGCGCGGCCATCGAGGGCGGCAACCGCGGGCACCGGCCGGGCGTGAAGGGCGGCTACTTCCCGGTGCCGCCGGTGGACGGCTTCCAGGACATGCGCTCGGAGATGTGCCTCGTGCTCGAGTCGCTGGGCATCCCGGTCGAGGTGCACCACCACGAGGTCGCGGGCCAGGGCCAGAACGAGATCGGCACCCGCTTCAGCACGCTGGTGCAGCGCGCCGACTGGCTGCAGCTGCAGAAGTACGTCATCCACAACGTCGCGCACAGCTACGGCAAGACGGTGACCTTCATGCCCAAGCCCGTGGTCGGCGACAACGGCAGCGGCATGCACGTGCACCAGTCGATCTGGAAGGACGGCAAGAACCTCTTCGCCGGCGACGGCTACAGCGGCCTCTCGGAGTTCGCGCTCTACTACATCGGCGGCATCATCAAGCACGCGCGCGCGCTGAACGCGATCACCAACCCGGGCACCAACAGCTACAAGCGCCTGGTGCCGGGCTTCGAGGCGCCGGTCAAGCTGGCGTACTCGGCGCGCAACCGCTCGGCGTCGATCCGCATTCCCTACGTCGCCAACCCCAAGGGCCGGCGCGTCGAGGCGCGCTTCCCCGACCCGTTGATGAACCCCTACCTCGGCTTCGCCGCGCTGCTGATGGCGGGGCTGGACGGCGTCGAGAACCGCATCCACCCGGGCGACGCGGCGACCAAGGACCTCTACCACCTGCCGCCCGAGGAGGACGCGAAGATCCCCACCGTCTGCCACAGCCTGGAGCAGGCGCTCGAGTACCTCGACCGCGGCCGCGCCTTCCTGACCAAGGGCGGGGTCTTCACCGACGGCTACATCGACGCCTACATCGAGCTGAAGATGCAGGAGGTCACGCGCATGCGCATGACCACGCATCCGCTCGAGTTCGAGATGTACTACACGCTGTGACGGCAGGGCCGTGGCAGGCCGGGTCTGGGTGACAATGACGGTGCCTGCGGGCCGCTTGCCATGACGGCGCCCGCGGCCCGGCCCGACCCGAACCTGCCGCACCGAGCCGATGAACCTGCGCTTCCAGGCCCGACCCCCTTCATCCGCGCTGCCCGCGCCGTCTGCGCTGCCCGTGCTGCTGGCGCCGCTGTTCGCGCTGCTGCTCTCCGCCGCCGCGGCAAGGGCGCAGACGGAGGCGTCGCAGGTCTACCGCTGCCCGGGGCCGCCGGTGCTCTACACCGACGCCATCTCGCCCAAGGAGGCGGCCGAGCGCGGCTGCCGCACGATCGAGGGCACGCCGATCACCATCATCCAGGCGCCGCGCCCGCGCACCGCGCCGGCCGGCGCCTCGGCGCCGGCACGGTCCGGCGGTGCCGAGGCGCGGGTCGAGCCCACGGCGCAGCGCCAGCGCGACAGCGAGGCGCGGCGCATCCTGCAGGACGAGCTCAAGCGCGAGGAAGAGAAGCTCGCCGCGCTGCAGAAGGACTACAACAACGGCGAGCCCGAGCGGCGCGGCGACGAGCGCAACTACCAGCGCTACCTCGACCGCGTGGCCGAGATGAAGGCGGCGATCACGCGCAAGGAGGCCGACATCGCGGCGCTCAAGCGCGAGATCGGCAAGCTGCAGGGGCCGTGACCAGGGCAGGCGCTGCAGACATCGCTGGCACCTCGGCGCCCGGCGACGTCGACCGCGCCGCCACCCGCAAGGCCGCCGCCGGGGATGCCGCCGGGGATGCCGGTTTCGGCGCGCTGGCCGCCTTCGAGCACCTGAGCACGCTGGTCGCCGTGGTCGACGCGCAGGGCCGCTGCCTGCACGTCAACGCGGCGCTCGAAGCGGCGCTCGGGCTGCCGCGGCGCAGCCTCGTCGGCGAGAACATCCGCCACTGGCTGCTCGATGCGGCGCCGCTGCAGCAGGTGCTGGCGCAGCTTGCGCGCGGCGAGCTCGCCAGCAGCCGGCTGCTCGTGCACCTGCATCCGCCGGGGCGGCGCGGTGCTGCCGACCCGGCAGCGGCCGAAGGCGCGATGCAGCTCAGCGCCAGCCTGTTCGACGCGCCGGGCTGCCGCGTGCTCATCGAGATGAGCGGCCTGGACCTGCAGTTGCGCGCCGAGCGCGAGCGTCGCGTGCAGGAGCTGGCGCAGGCCAACGGCGAGCTGCTGCGCCAGCTCGCGCACGAGGTGCGCAACCCGCTGGGCGGCATCCGCGGCGCCGCGCAGCTGCTGCTGATGGAGCCCGCCACGCCCGAGCTCGCCGAGTGCGCGCAACTGATCGTGCGCGAGGCCGACCGCCTGCGCCTGCTCGTCGAGCGGCTGCTCGCGCCCCAGCAGGCGGCGCTGCAGGTCGGCGACGTCAACCTGCACGAGGTCTGCGAGCATGTGCGCGCACTGGTGCAGGCCGAATTCGGCGCGGCGCTGGCGATCGAGCGCGACTACGACACCTCGATCCCCGAGTTCCGCGGCGACCGCGGCCGGCTCGTGCAGGCGGTGCTCAACGTCGTGCGCAACGCCGCGCAGGCGCTGGCCGAGCCCGGCACGCCCGCGCCGCGCAACGCGTTGCCCACGCGCGCAGCGCGCCAGGTCACGCTGGCCGGCCGGCGCCACCGCCTGGCGCTGGCGCTGCAGGTGCAGGACAACGGCCCCGGCGTGCCGCAGGCGATGCGCGAGCGCATCTTCCATCCGCTCGTCTCGG
>CAUJJO010000130.1 GCA_963205125.1 Pseudomonadota bacterium
ATCCCGAACAGGACCGTGAAACGCCTCTGCGCCGATGATAGTGCGGGTTCCCGTGTGAAAGTAGGACATCGTCAGGCTATTTACCCAGAAAGGGCCCGATCCACACGATCGGGCCCTTTCGCCTTGGCAGGCGGCGAAATGTCGCGGAGTCCGGCCACACGGTCGAAGGCCAGAACGGCAACATGGCCAAAAACCGCCAAACCGCCAAACCGCCAAACCGCGGGCGCGGCCACGGATGGTTTCGCGCTCAAGCGGCTGGGAGTTCGTCAAGCGCGTTGGTGGTCCCTTCGAAGAGGGCTTCCATCAACGCGTGCTCTCGAGCCTCGATGATGGCGAGAAACGCGGCCGCACCCTTCATGCTGCCAAAGCAGGTCAGCCCCCGCTCGAGAAAGGCCTGCAGTTCGGAAAGATCGGCCATCCGCGCCGGACCGCGCATCAGCTTCAGCGTGCGGTGAAGCCAGGGCTTCTGCGCCAGGCGATCCAAGGCGGCACCGACCGACAGGACCAGCTCGAGCTGCACCCTGCGCTCGGCTTTGCACGCGACAAGGCGCCAAGCCCTCGCGTAGGTGCCTGGGTCGACCGCCAGCGTGTCGAGCGCCGCCGCCATCGCCGAGTCCAGCGTCTCGGACAGGGCATGCAGACGCGCCAGTTCATCGACCGTCGCGACAACGTTTGCGGGGAAGATCGCTTCGATCTTCGGCACGATCCGGGCGAACTCGCGGTCGCGTCGCTGGAAATCGACCGGGCCGTAGAGGTCCACGAGAAAGAACCCTGCGGCCTTCCCGTATCGCGGCGAGGCGATCAGGTCTCGATAGGTCCACTCCAGCCGGCGCTGCTGGTAGCGCTTGAGCGCCCGCACCTTCGCCTGCAGGTCCGGATCGTTCGCGCGGCGCGCATGTTCGGCTTCGACCGCGCGCAAGGAGCCGACAATCCCGCTATCCATCGACCGCAGCGGCCCGGCGCGCGCAAGACGGCAGCCTGCGCTCAAGCCTTCTTCCTGGACGAGTTCCGACGTGAATGCCCGAATCCAACGAGTGGCCGTGCTCCTGTGGACTCTTCTGGCGCTGATGCTGACGGTGCATGCGTGGACTCGGGGGCCCGATGGCCTTTCGGTGGCCGCCTCACTGGCCTTGGTTCTGGCCTTGCCCATCCTACTGGCGGCGCAGTTTCTCTGGATGTTCCGGGTCAACGCCGCGCACCGCCGCACCCTGGCGCAGTCGCCGCTGCCCTGGCGCGTCGCCCTTCGCGCCTACGCGCAGGAGCTCGCCACGGCGCTTTGCGTCTTCGCCTGGCGTCAGCCCTTTCGCAGCACCGCACAGCCCGACAACCTCGATCACCCGGACGTCGACGGCCGCGGTCTGCTGCTGATTCACGGTTTTGCCTGCAACCGTGCACTCTGGCTGGACTGGATGCGACGCCTGCGGGCGCAGCGCCGTCCCTTCATCGCGGTGACGCTGGAGCCGCCCTGGGGGCCGATCGAGCGCTACGTCGGGCAGATCGAGGAGGCCGTGCGCCGCCTGGAGCAGAGAACCGGGATGGCTCCGGTCCTCGTCGCTCACAGCATGGGGGGCCTTGCGGCGCGCGCCTGGTGGGCGACGACCGGCCCGGAGCGCGTCCATCGCCTCATCACTCTGGGTACGCCCCATCACGGGACCGCGCTGGCGCGGCTTGCGCTTGCCCCCAACGCCAGGCAGATGCGGCGGGGCAACCCCTGGCTGTCGGCGCTGGCGGCAGCCGACGGGCCCGATCGCCTCGCACGCAGCACCTGCTTCTGGAGTTGGTGCGACAACATCGTCTTCCCGGCCGAGACGGCCCGGCTCGAAGGCGCGATCGACTTCGTCCTGGCGGACGCGCCGCATGTCCACATGGTCTGGCATCCGGCGCCCTGGGCGGAGGTCCAGCGTTGGCTTGCGACGCCGTCTGTCGCCGGGGCCGGGTCGGGTGCCGCGCCCTGAGCTCAGCGTCGGAGCAGGCGGATTGCCCGACCCGCCGGGTCGCGATGGCGGGCGGCGCAGCGCTCAGTCGCAGTCGATGTCGCGCAGCAAGGCCAGTGTCGGTTCGACACCCATGTGCAGCAACTCGGCGATGTCTCGAACGTCGTCCGTCAGCGCCGCGTTGTCCCAGCCCTTGGCGGTATGGCGGGCGAGTCGGATCGCGAGCAGCACGTTGCGGGCCTGCACCGAACTGCTCTCGCGCTTGGCGTCGGCGAAGTCGATCAGCACGCGCGGGAGCTGCCACTCGCGCATGAGCGCGTGCTGCAGTTCGTAGAGCCTGATGCCCAGCACCTCCATCTGCACCGTCGCCGATCGCAGCGTGCTGTCGGCCTGTTGGCGCCGCGCGATCTCGAGCGCGAAATCCGGCGCGTGCAGCCACAGCAGCAGTTCGGCGAAGTCGTGCAGCAAGGCCACTCCGTGCAGCACCGCGTTGTCGCGATCCATGCGCTGCACCGCGAAGGCGAGCGCAAAGCGCGCCGCCCGTCGGGCGCGCTCCTGGACCGCGTGGAATCCGGCCAGCGCCTCGGGCACCGCGGCCAGCCGTTCGTCGACGCTCGCCTGCGGCGCGAAGTCGCGGAAGAAGGGGCCGATGCCGAGCAGGACCAGCGCCTGCACCAGCGTCTCGGGCTCGGAATCCTGGCGCCCGCGCCGAAGCCGGGCCAGATGCGCGAACAGCTTGATCGTGAAGAGCGCGTCGCTGGCCAGCGACTCGGCCAGCAGATGCGCGTCGACCGCGTCTTCGTTGGCGCGCCATTCCTCGATCATCGCCGCGCTGCTGCTGAGGATAGGCAAGGTCGCGGGATCGAAGCACGCCATCCAGCCGGCGAGCCCGTTGGGGCGCTGGGTGATGAAGCCCGGGTGCGGGCCGGCGTGCATCGGAAAGTCCATGATGCAACGCTTATCGGCCGAAGCGCTCCCTTCTTGAGGGCGGCCACGCTGCCCCGCCGCCTGCAGGACGAGTCTCGCTCAGAATCGCCAACTGGCCGTCAACTGCACCAGCCGTCCGGCGCCGGGGACGTAGTGCCCGGTGTAGAGCGAGTCGGCATAGAGCTTGTTGCTGGCGTTCGTCACATTGAGCTTGAGCGTAAGCTGTTCGGGCACCAGCTCGTACTCGGCCATGAGGTCACCCGTGACGTAGCCGTCGGCCTTCCAGCCCGGGTTGCGGTTGGGCGTCTGCGAAGAGCGCATGTTCAGGCCGGCGCCGACGCGCAGGCGCGGGTTGATCTGGTAGGTGCTCCATACCGTGCCGGAGTGCACCGGCGTCAGCGAGGGTCGCGTGCCCTGGCCTTCGCTGCCCGCCACGCCCTTGTCGATGTTGGCCACCGGCAGCCACATGTAGGAAACGTAGACCTCCCAGGTCGGCGTGAGGCGCCCGGCGATGTCGAAGTCCAGGCCCGCCACATGCCGCTTGCCCGAGAGCGTGACGAGGTTGACGAGCGGATCGGTGTTGCGTTCGTGCAGCTTGGTGGAGCGGAAGGCGGCCACGCGCGCCGAGAGCTTGCCGTCCTCGGAGTCGAGCTTGGCGCCGAGCTCGAGGTTGATCGCCTGCTCGGGCGGGATGTCGACG
>CAUJJO010000131.1 GCA_963205125.1 Pseudomonadota bacterium
CCGCAGCTCTACTGGCCGATCGGGCAGGCCGCCCAGGCCTTCGCCGTGCTGCAGGACGCCTGGCGCGCGGGCAACCCCCTGCAGCGCCACATCTGGCCCGGCCTCTTCACGAGCCGCCTGGGCGCCGAGCGAACGGCCTACGATGCGGCCGAAGTGCTGGCGCAGGTCGAACTGACGCGCCACCCCGGTGCGGTGAACGACGGTCACCTGCACTTCAGCATGATCGCGTTGCTGCAGGACCGCGACGGCATCGCCACCCGCCTGCGCCAAGGCCCCTACGCGCAGGCCGCGCTGACCCCCGCCACACCCTGGCTGGACGAGCCGCCGCCGCGGCCGCCGGTCTTCGACTGGCGGCCCCAATCGCGCGAGCTCACCGTCGCCCAGGGCGAAGGCGCGCCGCTGCGGCAAGCGGTGCTGTGGATCGAACCGCCCGAAGGCTGGCGCTGGCAGGCGCTGCCGATGCCGGCGGACAAAGCGCTTCGCGTTGCCGCGAACGCGCGGACCGCATGGCTCATCGGCATCGGCCGCAGCGGGCTCGAGAGCCGGGCGGTGCAGGTGTTCTGAAGCGACGCAACTCTCTCGCGGATCGTGTCCCAACGCATGGTGCAGCTCACAGCCCGGACACGCTGAGATCACTCATGCTCGACGAGCGCGGCGAGTTGCGGCGAGGAATGGGCCGCCACTCGCCACGGCTCACCGATCTAGGGGGGCACCGAATTGCAACAAGTCGATGCAGGGGCTGCGGGCCTGGGCGGCTCCGGCCCGCGCGGCGGGTTCATTCCCGCGGGTTATGGGGATGCTGCATGCTTTCATGGCTGCGGGGCCCCGGCCCCGCCTATCCTGCGCGTCGCTCCCCTCGAGCACAAGGATTGAGCTTGATCGCATCGTCCGCCACGGGCCCACGGGCCGCATCGGCACTGGGCATCGACGCGGGCGGCACGCGCACGCGCTGGGCCCTGGCCTCGACCTCGGGGGAACTGCTCGCCGAGGGCGACGTGCCGGGCTTCAGCGCCTTGCAGGCGGGCACCCGCGCGGGCCAGCAGGCGCTGCGCCAGACGCTGGGCGAGCTGGCGCAGCAGGTGCTCGCGGCCGGCCAGCCGCTGCGCGTGCACGCCGGGATCACCGGCTACGGCGGCCGGCGCGAGCCGATGGCAGGCTGGCTTGGCGAAGCGCTGCACCTTGGCGCGGACGCGGTGGCGCTGGGCACGGACGTCGAGATCGCCTGCCTCGACGCCTTCGCCCTCGGCGAGGGCCATCTGCAGGGCCATCTGCTGCTGGCCGGCACGGGCTCCATCGCCGCCCACGTCGACGCCGACGGCCGCCTGCATCGCGTCGGCGGGCACGGCGCCATCGTCGACGATGGCGGCAGCGGCTACTGGATCGCGCGGCGCGCGCTGCGCACGATCTGGCGCGGCGAGGACGAGGAGCCCGGCGCGTGGCAGCGCTCGGCGCTGGCCCGCGAGGTCTTCGAGCATGTCGGCGGCACGCACTGGGACGACAGCCGCGCCTTCGTCTACGGCGCCGAACGCGGCGAGGTCGGCAAGCTGGCGCTTGCGGTCGCAGCGGCCGCGAGCACCGATCCGGTCGCGCTGCAACTGCTGCAGGAAGCCGGCCGCGAGCTGGCGCGGCTGGCGCGCATCCTCGTGCAGCGCTTCGGCCCAAGGCCGCTGGTGCTGGCTGGCCGCGTGTTCGATCTGCATCCGGCGATCGAGCAGGCCTGCCGCGCGGAGCTGCCCGGCGGGCTTGCGGTGCAGCGGCGCCACAACCACGCTCATCGCAGCGCGGCGCGCCTGGCCGCACGCGCGCTGGCGGCGCCCACGGCGCCCGCCGCGGCATGAACATGCCGGCGCGCCGCAGCCTGCTGGCCGCCTCGGCGGCGTGGCTGGCCGGCTGTGCGGGGCCGCGCGTCGACACGCGCTTCTCCGCGATCAGCCAGGGGCCGCGAATCGACCTGGTGGTGCTGCACTACACGGCGCTCGATTTCGACGACTCGCTGCGCGTGCTGACGCAGCAGGTCGTGAGCAGCCATTACCTGGTCGACGTCGACCCGCCGACGATCTACCGGCTCGTTGCGGAGGACCGGCGCGCCAACCACGCCGGCATCAGCGCCTGGGCCGGGCGGGTGCTGCTCAACATGTCCTCGATCGGCATCGAGATCGTCAACCCGGGCCGCGTCCTCACGCCCGAGGGCGAGCGCTACGTGCCCTACCCGCCTGCGCAGATCGACGCGGTGATCGTGCTGCTGCGCGGCATCCTCGCGCGCTGGGGCATCCCCAAGGAGCGCGTCGTCGGCCACGCCGACGTGGCGCCCGGGCGCAAGCAGGACCCCGGCCCCCTCTTCCCCTGGAAGCGCCTGGCCGACGAGGGCCTGGCACTGTGGTTCGACGAGGCGCGTGCGGCGAGCCTGCGTCCGCGCTTCGAAGCCGCGCTGCCGCCCGCGCGCTGGTTCCGCCTGCGACTGGCGCAGTTCGGCTACGGCGTGGCCGAGCTCGAGAACGAGGCCTTCGATGCGCCGCTGCGCGCCGTGCTCACCTCGCTGCAGATGCGCTTTCGGCCAGCGCGCCACGACGGCGAGCCCGACGCCGAGACGGCCGCGATCCTGGCGGCCCTGACGCAGCCTTGACGCAGCCTTGACCCTGCCCGGCGCACGCGGGTGCCACGCCCGCGCCGAAAGCCCGCGGGGCCGCGCTGCGAACAGGCTGCTTCGTAGAATGCCGGCGAGCCCCGAAACGACATGCGCCTGCGTCACATCGAAGTCTTTCACGCCGTGATGCAGGCCGGCACGATCAGCGGTGCGGCGCAGATGCTGCACATCTCGCAGCCGGCGGTGACCAAGGTGCTGCAGCACTGCGAGCTGCAACTGGGGCTGCCGCTGTTCGAGCGCATCCGCGGCAAGCTCTATCCGCGACCCGAGGCGCATCGCCTGTTCGAGCAGACCGAGAAGCTCACGCGCGAGCTCGCCGGCATCCGGCGCCTTGCGGCTTCGCTCAAGCAGCAGTCGGTGGAGACGGTGCGGCTGCTGGCCACGCCCTCGCTGGCCTTCAGCGTGCTGCCGCCGGCGCTTTCAGCCTGGCGCACGCAGTTCCCGCACACGCAGTGCGAGCTGGCGGCGATGCCGGCGGCGGCCAGCGTCGACGCGCTGCGGCTCTCGGAGGTCGACCTGGCGCTTTCGCTGCACGACCCGCGGCACCCGGGCATCGTCGCCGAACCGCTGGCCGAGGGGCCGCTGCAGGTGCTGGCCCGCGCGGGCACCTGGCCGGCCTCGCAGCGCGAGCAGCCGATCACGGTCCTGCAGCTCCCGCCGGACCTCATCGGCTTGCCCGCGGGCGACCCGCTGGGCGAACGCGTGGCCGAAGCCTTCGAGGCCGCCGGGCGCGCCGCCGTCTTTCGCACCGTCGTGCAGACCTACCGGCTGGCGCGCGCCCTGGTCGAAGCCGGTGGCGGCGTCGCGCTGGTCGATCCCTTCAGCGCGGCGCTGCCGGCCAGCAGCGCGCTGCAATCGCGGCCGCTCGAGCCGGCGTTGCCGGTGCGGCTCTACGTGCTGAGCGCAAGCCATGCACCGCTGTCGCACGCGGCGCGCAGCCTGGTCGAGCGCGTGCGCGCGCTGGCGCAGCAGGCGCTGGCCCCCGCGCCGCGCTGACGCGAGGCCTGGGGGGGGTGTGGACATGATCGGAACCGAGCGGACCCTCGCCATCGAGGCGCTGTCCGGGGACCCCGACTTCGTGCACCTGGGCACGCTGCCGCGGCTGGCGATCGACCTGCGCTACGCGAGCACGCGCAACCTGCTCGGCCGCGACCTGTACGCGCCGCACGACTGCGCCTGGCTGCACGTGCAGGCCGCGGAGGCGCTGCAGCGCGCCGACGCATGGCTTGCGCGCGAGCGGCCCGAACTGCGCCTGCTGGTGCTCGACGCCGCGCGCCCGCAGCGGGTGCAGGAGCAGTTCTGGGCGCGCGTGAAGGGCACGCCGATGCAGGCCTACTTCGCGCCGCCCGAGCGCGGCTCGATCCACTCCTTCGGCATGGCGGTGGACCTGACGCTGGTCGACGCGCAAGGGGTCGAGCTCGACCTCGGCACGCCCTTCGACGACACCAGCGAGCTCTCGCATCCGGCGCTCGAGCACGCGCATGAGGCCGCGGGGCGCCTGAGCGCGAATCAGCTCGCCCATCGCCGCGTCCTGCGCGCGGCGATGCTGCACGGCGGCTGGCAGCCGATCGCCAGCGAATGGTGGCACTTCGACTGCGGCGACCGCGACGCGGTGCGCCAGCGCTGGCGGCGCATCGTCTGAATCAGCCCGGCACGAAGCGCTGCTGCGCGATCCAGTCGATGATCGCGTCGACCAGCGGGCGCAGCGCGGCGGGCCTGAACTCATCGTCGTTGAAGATCGCGACGACGACCAGCGGCTGCCCGCCCGCGTCGTCCAGCGTGCCGGCCAGCGCGACGACGTTCTTCAGCGTCCCCGTCCTCAGCCGCGCCCAGCCGCTGGCGGCACCGTGCGTCAGCCGCCGCTGCAGCGTGCCGTCGACGCCGGCGATGGGCAGGCTGGCAAGGAACTCCGGCGCCCAGCGGCTGTGCAGGCCCGCGCGCACGACGGCAGCGAGCTGCAGCGGCGTGATGCGCTCGCGGCGCGAGAGCCCGGAGCCGTTCTCGAGCACGAGGCCGGCGTCGTCGATGCCCTGCGCGCGCAGCCAGGCGCGCACGGCCTCGTCGGCGCGCGCGAGCGTGGGGGCCGGCACGGCAGCGTCGGCCGACGCTTGCCACGCCCGGCCGAGCGAGAGGTAGAGGGTGCGCGAGAGGATGTTGTCCGAGCGCTTGTTGATCGTGCGCACGAGTTCGGCCAGCGGCCGCGAGGCATGCTCGGCGAGCAGGCGCGCCTTGGGCGGCGCGGCGCCCTCGCGCACCTCGCCGGCCCAGGTTCCGCCCAGCTCGCGCCAGAGCCCACGCACGAGGCGGGCGATGTATTCGTCGCGGTCGAGCACGTTGAGCGCAAGCAGGCGTTCGCAGCGCGCCGGCCAGCTTCCGCGCAGCACCAGCTCGCGCTCGCGCAGCCAGCCTTCGGGATGGAGCTGCGGCGCCTGCCAGCCCTCGTCCCAGCGGCTGCAGTCGCCGTCGACGAGCTGCATGGCCGGCGCCACGCGCAGCCCGGCCAAGGGCGTCAGCAGCCTCGCCTGCAGGCCCTGGTCGTCGACGAAGAGCATGAGGCGCAGCAGGTTCTCGCCGACCAGCAGCGCATCGGGAATGACGTTGTAGGCGAACTCCGGCCCCTCGTCGAAGGGCGGCACGCCGAGGTCGGTGCGCGAAGGCGTGAAGGCGCTGCGGTCGAGCACCAGCGCGCCGCGGATGCGGGCGAGGCCCCGTGCGCGCGCCTGCCGCAGCAGTTCGCGCAGCGCGTCGACGTCGAGGTCGACGTCGCCCTGTCCCTGCAGCACGAGGTCGCCCTGCAGCACGCCGTCGTCGATCGGCCCCGCGGCCAGCAGGCGCGTACGGGCGCGCCAGGCCGGCCCCAGTTGCTCCAATCCCACAAGGGTTGTCACCAGCTTCATCGTCGACGCCGGCTGCAGCGGCCGCCCGGCCTGGTGCGCGATGAAGGGCGCGCCACCGGCTGCCGGCACGACGACGAGGCCAAGCGCGGACGCCGGCACGCCCGCCTGCTCGAGCCGCTGCTGCAGCGGCGCGGGAAGCTCGGCCTGCGCCGGGGTCGCGGCGAGCAGGCTGCCGCCCAGCAGCAGCGCGGCAAGCGCTCTTGCAAGGCGGCAGCGGCCGAGGCGGGCGCGGACAGGCAGAAGAACGGAAAGCAGCATGCGCAGGCTGGGCGGGTCGGCCGTCTCCGGGTCGGCGATGGCAAAGGGAGATGTGCCGCGGCAGTCTATGCGCGATGCGCTGGCGACAATGCGGGCGACGATGCGGGGACGATGCGGGGACGATGTGGGGACGGTGAGGCAGCCGGCGGCCAAGCATGGCGCGCGGCCATTCCCCGCGGTTATGCAACGCAAACGCCTTTTCATTGGCCGCTGCCGGGCAGCCTGCCTACCCTGACCCGAACCCCCGATCGAGGAGAAGCACGATGAGAAGACTCACCCCCCTGGCGGCCGCCGTCGCCGTCCTTGGCCTGTCGGCCGGCGCCTTTGCGCAGACCACGGCGTCGCAGCGCGTGGAGATCACCGGCAGCAGCATCAAGCGCATCGCCGCCGAAGGCGCGCTGCCGGTGCAGGTGATCACGCGGCAGGACCTGGAGCGCCAGGGCATCGTCACCGCCGAGCAGCTGATCGGCTCGCTCAGCGCCATCGGCAGCGGGCTGGACAACCTGGCGGCCAACTCCGACGTCGTCGCCGGCGCGCGCCGCGGCGTCAACGGCATGAGCTGCGCCAACCTGCGCATGCAGGGTTGCGAGGCGACGCTGATCCTGCTCAACGGCCGCCGCGTCGCGGCCTACGGCCTGAGCGGCGGCATCGTCGACGTGCAGTCGATCCCGATGGCCGCGGTCGAGCGCGTCGAGGTGCTGAAGGACGGCGCCTCGGCGATCTACGGCACGGACGCCATCGGCGGCGTCATCAACTTCATCCTGCGCAAGGACTACCAGGGCCTGGAGGCGCAGGCCTTCACCGACGTGACGCAGCACGGCGGCGGCAACATCACGCGCTTCAAGCTCACCGGCGGCTTCGGCGACCTCGAGCGCGACGGCTTCAACGTGCTGGCCGCGCTCTCGCGCAGCGAGAACAAGATGCTGCGCGGCGACCAGCGCGACTTCGTGAACACCTTCCAGCCCGACCGCGGCCTCTCGGTCGACACCCGCGGCACGCCGGTGGCCACCCTGTTCACGCTCAGCTCGCTCTACACCGCGCTCAGCCGCGACAACCTCGACAACACCGGACGCAACACCGGGCCGAAGCTGCCCGGCGGCACGCAGGCCTACAACGGCATCAACATCCTCGACCTGCCCGGCGGCGCGGGCTGCGAGTCGGTCGACGGCATGGGCGCGTACGACGAAGTGCTGTGGGCCTCGCCGGCCGCGCGCTTCGGCTGCGCCTGGGACACCGGGCGCGCCGCGGTGCTGCAGCAGCCGGTGACCAACACCAACGCCGTGCTGCGCGGCACGCTGCGCCTGGGCGAGCACCAGGTCTACGGCGAGTTCACCGGCGCCAAGGTCGAATCGAAGAAGAGCTTCTCGCCCAACCAGATCTCGAGCAGCGCCGCGGCGACGAGCGTGTTCCGCAACCTCGCGTATCCGAGCACGGGCGTGTCCTACGACCGCGTCTTCGACGCGCTGGTCGGCAGCTTCCCGCAGCTCGAGGCCAACCGCGGCCAGCCGATGGCCTTCCGCTGGCGCTGCATGCCCTGCGGCGACCGCGCCATCGACACCGAGAGCGACAGTTCGCGCTTCCTGATCGCCGCCGACGGCCCGATCGCCGGCGACTGGAGCTACCGCACCGGCGCCTCGCGCGCCACCAGCGAGTCGACCTCGACGCTTGGCGGCGGCTTCTTCTACGGCGCCGAGTTCGCCAAGCTCATCAACACCGGCGTGCTCGACCCCTTCTCGCTGACGCAGACGCCCGAGGCGCTGGCCGCGCTGCAGTCGGTGATGGCCAACGGCGTCACGCTCTACGGCGGCAAGTACGTGCTCGAGCAGGTCGACGCCACCGTCAGCGGCCCGGTGGCCCGCCTGCCCGGCGGCGACGTGATGCTGGCCGTCGGCACCGACCTGCGGCGCGAGAAGTACCGCTTCAACGGCAACGAGACCGACCTCGCGACCCAGGCGCGCATCTTCAACGCGCCCTTCGACAGCACCAACACGCTGGCGCCGGTCAAGCGCGACGTGAAGGCGGTCTTCGCCGAAGTGCAGGTGCCGGTGACCAAGCAGCTCGAGCTGAACCTGGCCGCGCGCTACGACGACTACAGCGGCTTCGGCAGCACGACCAACCCCAAGGCCACGCTGCTCTTCAAGCCGGCCGAGCAGCTCGCGCTGCGCGCCTCCTACGGCACGGGATTCCGCGTGCCGACCTTCAGCCAGCTCTTCTTCGGCACCACCGAGTCGCCCTACTCGGGCAAGGACCTGGTCGACCCGACCAGGTGCCCCGACGGCAAGGTCAGCGCAACACCGGGCTGCGAGCTCATCACGCCCACCATCCTCACCGGCGGCAAGCCCAACCTGGGCCCCGAGGAGAGCAAGCAGTGGACGGCGGGCATCGTCTGGGAGCCCAGCGCCAACTTCAACGTCAGCGTCGACTACTGGGACATCAAGCGCGAGGGCACGGTGCAGTCGCTGGCGCTTGCCGACCTGGTCAAGAACTACAGCCTCTTCCCCGGCAACTTCATCCGTGACGCCGCGGGCGACATCACGGCCATCGACAACCGCTGGGTCAACGCCGGCCAGACGGCCACGGCGGGGGTGGACATCAACGCCCGGCTGCAGGGCCGCCTGTCCGACGCGCGCTGGTCGGTGGTGCTGGACGGCAGCTACCTGCTGAAGAAGAAGTCGCGCCTGCTCGCCAGCTCGCCCTTCGGCGCGAGCGAAGTCGGCGTCTTCACGCGCTCGGGCGACCTCGGCCTGCGCTGGAAGCACAGCCTCACCGGCACCTACACGCGCGGCGCCTGGACGGCGACGCTGCAGAACCTCTACCGCAGCGGCTACACCGACCGCGTGCTGCCCGGCGTGGCCAACGGCAGCGTCGTGCCGCCGAACTGGAACGCCAAGGTCAAGGCCTACCAGCTCTGGAACGCGAGCGTCGGCTACGCGGTGATGAAGAACCTGAACGTCACGCTCGGCGTGAAGAACCTGCTCGACAAGGATCCGCCCTTCTCCGCCGCCTACGACGACAACACCGGCGCCGGCAGCTCCTGGGAGCCGCGCGTGGCCGACCCGCGCGGGCGCTCGTTCACGCTGCAGCTCGACTACAAGTTCTTCTGATCGACACCCTGCACGCCGAACCCGCAGGCCCGGGGTGCGCCGCAGCGGGCGCCCCGGGCGCACCGGCCGCGCCCGGGCGCAGCGGCACGGCACCTGCCGCCTGCTCGCGGCGGCAGGCGCTGGCCCTGGCGGCGCTGGCGCTCGCCGGCTGCGCCGCACCGCCGCGGACGGAGGCGCCCGCCCCCGCGGCGCCGCCCCCGCAGCCGACTGCCCCGCCGCAAGCCCGACCGCCCGCGCCCGAGCCCACGCCGCTCCTGCGGCCGCCCCGCCTGCGCCCCGGCGACACCATCGGCCTGTTCGCCTCGGCCAGCCGCATGAGCGAGGCCTGGATCGCCACCGCGGTCGCCAACGCGCAGGCGCTGGGCCTGCGCGTGCGGCTGGGCCCCAACGTGCGCGCCGTGCACGGCCACTACGCGGGCACCGTGCCGCAGCGCGTCGACGACCTGCACGCGCTGTGGGCGGACCCGCAGGTGCGCGCGCTCTGGAGCATCCGCGGCGGCGCCGGCACCGCGCAGCTGCTGCCGCACCTGGACTACGCGGCCATGCGCCGCGATCCCAAGGCGCTGCTCGGGTTTTCCGACGTCACCGCGCTGCACCTGGCGCTGCAGCGGCACGCGCGCCTGGTGAGCTTTCACACGCTGGCCGGCAGCTCGGAGCTGAGCGCATTCAGCGCGCAGGCGCTGCGCGCGGTGCTGTTCGAGCCGCAGTTCGGTCAGCCGCTGCCGAGTTCGGCCGAACACCTGCGCCGCGCCGCGTCCGACCCCGCCTACCGCGCGCGCACCGTGCGCGGCGGCAGCGCCGAGGGGCCGCTGCTGGGCGGCAACCTCTCGGTGCTCAGCGCGCTCGTGGGCACGCCCTTCGGCGTGCAGGACCGCGGCGCGCTGCTCTTCCTCGAGGACGTGGGCGAGCTGCCCTACCGCATCGACCGCATGCTCACCCAGCTCGAACTCGCCGGCCTGCTGCGCGACGCCGCGGCGCTGGCGGGCGGCATCTTCCGCGACTGCGAGAACCCGCCGGGCCAGGGCGGCATGCCGCTGGCGCAGGTGATCGACGAGCGCTTCGGCGCGCCCGGCGTGCCGGCCGTCTACGGCCTGGGCTTCGGCCACGTGCGCGACCAGCTCACGTTGCCGCTGGGCGTGCGCGCGCGCCTCGATGCGGATGCCCGCACGCTGACGCTGCTGGAAGCCGCGGTGCAGTGATCAGGCCAGCCGGCGCGCGCTGGGCTGCGCGAGGTAGTACCACTCCTGCCCCGGCTCGGCCCGACGATTGGGGAAGACGATGCGGCCCGCGGCCGGCGCGGCGAGCAGGTGGCCGTCGTGACGCACCGCGATGGGCTCGCCGGCCTCGACCGCGTCGAAGCTCGCCCACTCGCGCACGAAGCGGTCGTCGGCGTGCAGGCGGTCGACCGCCTCGACCAGGCGCAGCACTTCGTGGTCCTGCCGCGGCGGCTGCAGTTCGATGGGCGCCAGGCGCAGCAGCGCCAGCGTCTGGCGGATCGCGTGGTAGGCGACCTCGGGCGCCTGCGGATCCTCATGCTGGCCGCACTCCAGCGTCATCGCGAAACCGCCGCGCGAGCGCATGTATTCGGTCGTGCCGACGCCGTAGTTCGGGTCGGCGTCCAGCGTGCGGCCCGCCGCCTGCGTGCGCGCACGGCGACGCGCCACGCCGGCCTCGTAGACGCAGAGCCAGCCGTCGACGATGCGGCGCACGCCCAGGTGGCGCGCCAGGCGCTCCTCCATGGCCGCGTGCGCAAAGGGCTCGAGCGTGCCCTCGTTGTCCTCGGGGCCGATCATCACGAAGGCCTCGCCCGCGCCCTGGAACGAATGCAGGTCGAGCAGCGCATCGTGCGCGTCCAGCAGCGGGCACAGCCGGTTGGCGATGCGGTCCTCGAAGTCCTGCGGCACCGCGCTCGGCTGCAGCTTGCGGTTGAGGTTGCGCTCGCCGGCACGCTGCCCGCGTGCGTAAGCCAGCGGGTTGGTGACCGGCACGAGCGTGACGCTGCCGCGCACGATGCGCAGGGTGCCGGCGTCGAGTTCGGCGAGCACGCGCTCGATGCCGCGCGTACCCGCCGTCTCGTTGCCGTGCACCGCGCCCAGCACGAGCAGGCGCGGGCCCGGGCGCAGGCCGTGGAACTGGTGCACGCGCAGGTGATGCTGCGCCAGGACGTCGCTCATGGGGTCTCCCGGCCGGGTGGATTCGAAGCCGCCGAGCATAGCGGCGGCCGTTCGTGATCGAGAGGCGTGACCGAGAGGCGTGATCGAGAGTCGTGACCGAGAGTCCTGAGCGCGGTTCGTGGGCGCGGCGCGCGGGCCCGGCGAAGGCGCGAGGCTCAGGCCGCAATCACCAGGCGGTCGCGACCGGCGAGCTTGGCTTCGCCGAGCGCCTGCTCGGCGCGCGCCAGCGTCTGCTCGACCGATTCGCCGGCACGATGCTCGGCCAGCCCCGCCGACAGCGTGACGCCCAGCGTGCCTGCGGGCACGGCGATCTGCAGCGCGGCCACGCCGCTGCGCACGCGCTCGACGCCGCCCTTGGCCAGCGCGCCGTGCGCGTCGCACAGCAGCAGCACGAAGCGGTCGCCGCCCCAGCGCGCGAAGGCGTCGGAGACGCGCACGCGGCGCATCGCCTCGTGCGCGACGCTGCGCAGCACGGCGTCGCCGACGCCGCGGCCGCGCGCCTCGTTGAGGGCCTTGAAGCGGTCGATGTCGAGCACCGCCAGGCAGAAGCTGCGACCCGAGCGGATGCAGCGCTGGTGCTCCTGCTCCATCAGCTCGCGGATGTGGCGGCGGTTGACGAGGCCGGTCAGCTCGTCGCGCGTGGCCAGTTCGCGGATGCGCTCGAGCGCGGCCTGCAGGTCCTGCTGCTGGCGGCGGCTGCGCTCGCGCATGCGCGCCAAGCGCGCACTGAGCACCGAGGCCGCGGGCAGCATGGTCGCCACCAGGCCGAAGTGCACCAGTTCGACCCAGGCCGCGGCCTGCCGCTGCAGCACCAGCCAAAGCATCGCCGCGCCCAGCACCGTCGCGGCGAAGAGACTGCCGCGGCGCATCTGGTGCGGCGTGGCCGAGAGCATGGTCGCCATCAGCACGACCATCAGCACGAGGAAGAGCACGCCGCGCGCGGGGCCGGCCAGCAGGTAGCCGCTGGCGCAGGCCAGCGCACCGATGACGATCTGCGCCATCGTCAGCGCCGGGTCGACGAAGCGGCGCGACCAGCCGCTGCGGATCGCCAGCAGCAGCAGCAGCGCCGCGGCCGGCGCCAGCAGCGCCCACACCAGCACGGGGACGACAGGCGCCAGCCCCGCCAGCGCCAGCGTCAGCAGCCCGGCCGCCCCGGCGACCATCGCGATGACGACCATGGCCGCCTGCACCAGGCGCGTGCGTTGCACGGCATCGGTGCTCAGCAGCACGTCGAGGGAGCGGCGGATCGACACGTTTGTGCGGCAGGAAGGGGGCAAGCGTAGCGCATGCCGGGCCCGCGCTGTGCCCCGGCGCCTCCCCGGGCTGCGGGGTCGGCCCGCGGGCATGCCGCCGCATGCCGCTGCAAGCCACCGCGCACCACGACCCTGGCATGGCGCCCTACACTGCCCCGCACCGTTGCCCGCGCGCCCTCTCGCCATGAACGCACCGCTGCCCGACGCCATCCGCAAGGCCCTGGAAACCGTCACGCTCGACGACAAGTACACGCTGGCAAGCGGCCGCGCCTTCATGAGCGGCGTGCAGGCGCTGGTGCGGCTGCCGATGCTGCAGCGCATGCGCGACGCCGCCGCGGGGCTGAACACCGCGGGCTACATCAGCGGCTACCGCGGCAGCCCGCTCGGCGGCTACGACCAGGCGCTGTGGCAGGCCAAGGCGCACCTCGCGGCGCAGCACATCGTCTTCCAGCCCGCGGTCAACGAGGAGCTTGCAGCGACCGCGCTCTGGGGCACGCAGCTGCTGGATCTCTTCCCCGACAAGAAGAAGTTCGACGGCGTCTTCGGCATCTGGTACGGCAAGGGCCCGGGCGTGGACCGCAGCGGCGACGCCTTCAAGCACGCCAACATGGCCGGCACCGCGCGCCACGGCGGGGTGATCGCCGTCGCCGGTGACGACCACGTCGCCAAGAGCAGCACCGCCGCGCACCAGAGCGACCACATCTTCAAGGCCTGCGGGCTGCCGGTGTTCTTCCCGAGCAGCGTGCAGGAGATCCTGGACCTCGGGCTGCACGCCTTCGCGATGAGCCGCTTCGCCGGCGTCTGGGCCGGGATGAAGACGATCCAGGAGGTGGTCGAGTCCTCGGCCTCGGTCGACGTCGACGCCAAGCGCGTGCGCATCGTGCTGCCCGAGGATTTCCCGCTGCCCGCAGGCGGCGTGCACGTGCGCTGGCCCGACCACGCGCTCGAGCAGGAGGCGCGGCTCTTCGAGCACAAGTGGTACGCGGCGCTGGCCTACGTGCGCGCCAACGCGCT
>CAUJJO010000132.1 GCA_963205125.1 Pseudomonadota bacterium
CAATTCGGTGCGGGTACTGGCCTACCTGCCAACCCTGGTGGCCATCTTCACTAGCGGCGACAGCAGCCAGCATTCGCTGCTGACGTGGGTCACGTGGGTAGGAGCCAATGCCACGATGGCGGCTTGGCTCTACGAACACAACGGGCGGCATCTGAACCGAGCCATTGCTGTCAACGTCTGCAACTCGCTGATGTGCCTTGCGACATCGATCCTCATCGTGTCCTACCGCCTCTGATTCGCGGCTCCAACAGCGGAGGCAGAAGGCAATCCGGGATCGTCAGGCGAGCGGCGGCAAGCAACGGCTGCTCCTGCAACGTCCTGACGACCGGTCCGGGTCGAGTCCGGCCGGCCGTCCCGGCGATCGAGTTGCCGCAGACCGGTCGCTCATCGCCGGCGCCGGCGCCTCGACGACGCAGGGCAGCGGGGTCAGTTTGACCCGAACTCGGCCCCCAGGATCGCAAGGATGTCCTGACGCTCACCCAGCAGTCGGACCACATCCAGATGGTCCACTCGCTCGAAGTAGCACCACAACAGCGGAAACTTCCCCACCCGCCAGGTCCTGAGCCCCGGGATGCCCAGCAGCTTCCCGAGTGTCGGCGATCCGATGCCCGGTTCGCGTTCCACCTGGTCGAGCGCCTCGTTCGTGGCCTTGGCCACCTTCAATGCCAGGCGGGTGCCGCCTTCCTTGCGGTAGTACCGGACCTCGCCTTGCTGATCGCGCAGCGCCTGCGGGCGCAGAACCGCCGGCTTCAATCGATCTCGCCGCGAGCGATCGCCAGCAGTTCCTTCTCGTCAGCCTTGGTGCGACGCCGACCGGGGCCGGATGCCAGCCCTTCTTCTATGAGATCGCGGAGCCGCTTCTTGGCCTGCTCTTCCTGGTCACGCCGGACCAGATCACGGATGTACTCGCTGGTGTTGCCGTAGTTGCCCGCGGCGACCCGGTTGTCGATGTACTCGCGCATGGACTCGGGCAAGGCGAAACTCATGGTCTGGCGGCTCATGCAGGTATCTTGATCACTTTGACAACAGTTGTCAACTCTCTCCGCCGGCCGATGATTTTCCAGTTCGAGGGGTGCTGCCGCTGACATCGTCACGAAGCCGCCCGGACTGTCTGACCCGGCGAGCGCTGGATCAGTGCCGCGGCGAACTTCTCGACGCCAAATCTCATCGTGCCGCGGAAGTTGATGTGCGAGAAGTGCGCCGGCCCCATGCGGCGCAGCCAGTCGTCTTCGACGGCAATCTTGTCGCGCTTGAGCCGTTCGACCACCTCGTGCATCCGGGCGGTGTTCCAGGCCAGCACGATGTTCGTCAGCAGGGCGTGCGAGCCGGAGATCGCCTTCATCTCGTCGCGACGCCGGCCCCGTTCCGGGGCCACCCTGCCGGAGTACACCGCGCGCTGAAGCTGGTGCACCGACTCGCCACGGTTCAGCAGGGTGTGGATCTCGCGCCGGAAATCCTCGATCGCGATGTAATCGCATAGGAAGACGGTCCGCAGCAGCCGGCCCACTGGGGCAACCTCAGTTCTCGATTATTATTGCTCTGCGAGTTGACATAAGACACATCGTGCTCATTATGAGATCGCGCAGTCCCTGTCGAAGAAGCTGACACCTTGCCCCTCGCCAAGCCGCCCCTTCGTCCGCCGCGCCCGCCAAGGGCTTGATCCGAAAGAACTTCCGCCGCACGGCCCGCGGATTGCTTGCGGATGCGCCGGCCTCCTGGAACGTCCCGGCATGAAGCTCTCGATCGGACTTGATGATTCTTCGGCCTGCGCGCGAACGCTCGCGCCCGGGCTTGCCGCGCTGTGCCTGGCGGCGGCGCTGGCTGCGGCACCTGCGCGCGCGGCGCCGCTCGAAGCTGGCGAGATCCAGCCGGCGCTGCCCGGGCACGGTACGGCCGGCACGGTCGGCACGGAAGGCAGCATGGGCACGGGCGCGGTCGGCCCCGACGGCCGTCCGGCCACGTCCGACACGGTGCAGATGCTGCTGCGTCTGCAGCAGGATGCTCCGGCTCAGGGGATGGTCTCGTCGCGCCCGCCTGCCGCCGGCACGGTCGGCACCCAGGACGGCAAAGGCGAAGGCGCGACGCCCGCCGAACGCCTGAAGGCCTTGAAATCGAGTCTCTTCGGCGCCGATGCCGAGGAAACCCGGCTGCTTCCGCCCGGCCCCGGCAAGCTCGTCGGTGGCGACGAAGGCGTGGGCGCGGGGGCGGCCGGTGGTGTGGAGGGCATGGGCGGCTCACCCCACTCGAACGCCGGATCCGGCCTGGACCCGACGCCGACCGCTGCGCAGGCATCGCGCGCGAGCGGCAACGCGCTGCTTGCCAACCCCATGGTCCGCTTCATCCGGGACAACCGCGCCACCAGCATCGGCGCAAGCCTTGCCTTGCTGGCCGCGGTCTGGTTCACGACGAACTACCGCTCCCGCAGCGGTCGCGGACGGCGGGAACGTCGCTGAGCCTGTGGCGCCCGTGCGGCGCCGCGCGTTCAGTTGCGCTCGCCGAAGCCCTCGAGCTCGTCAAGATCGTCGAGGCTGTCGAGGGCGTCGGTCTCCGACATCGACTCGCCCTCGGGCTGCGCGCTCGCAAAGGAGATCTGCTGCTGGTCGAGCGGCCGGCACAGGTGCCGGTTGAGCCGCTCCAGCCGCTCGGAATTCTGGATCGCCGCCAGCACCACTTCGGGCTGGAGCATGAGCATGAACGGGTTGCGAACCTGTGACTGCTGAGCCATCGCGCTACTCCTGAAGCCGGGATGAGACCTGACAGGGGCCGACTGTAGTGAGCGTCGCGCGCCCGTGAACAGTCGGCCATGCGGCACAGATGCTGTCGGATGATTTCCGACACGAAGACGGCTTCACCCGACAGCGCGATGCTGCGCTTTCCGGTGATGCGTCACAAGTCCGGGCCGCCGTGACTGTGGCCTGCGCGCTTCAGATGCCGCCGCTCTCCAGCCGCTGCGCCAGCGAGTCGCGGCCGTCCAGGCGCGCGTAGCCTGCGGCATCGAGGTCGCGCGCGTTGCGCAGCCTGCGGTCGGCTCCCTTCTGCAGCAGCAGGCGCACGCTGTCCTCGCTGCCGTAGCGCGCGGCCTGCATCAGCGGCGTGTTGCCGTTGGACGCGCGCGCGTTCACGCTCGCCCCGCGCGCAAGCAGCAGGGCCACGGCCTCGGCCGAGGGGCCGCTGGCGGCGTAGTGCAGCGGCGTCCAGCCGGCGCGGTCGACCTGCGCGCCGCGCTCGATCAGCGCCTTCATCGCGTCGACGCGCCCGCGCAGGGCAGCCATCATGAGCGGCGTCTCCCCCGCGGCGTTGGCCTGGTCGAGCTGGATCGCCGGGTGCTGCAGCAGCAGCGCAAAGACCTTGGGCGAAGCGCTGCGCAGCGCGAGATAGAGCGCGTGCTGGCCCTTGGGGTCGAGCGTGTTGGGATCCATGCCGCGCGCCAGCAGGCGGCGCAGGCCGCCGTCGTCGTCGACTTCGATGGCGCGGAAGAAATCCTCGTAGGCAGCGGCGCGCACGCCTGCGGCCAGCGGCAGCAGCGCGCCTGCGCAGGCCATGGCCAGCGCCTGCTGGAAGGATCGACGCTTCATACCTGTCCTCCGGCTTGCGATGCGCGCGTGAAGAGGCGATCGAAGTTGGCGCTGGTCTGCGCGGCCACCCCCTCGATCGCCAGGCCCTTGATCGCCGCCACCTGCTCGGCCACGTGCACCACGAGGGCCGGATGATTGAGCTTGCCGCGATGCGGCACCGGCGCGAGGTAGGGCGCATCGGTCTCGATCAGCAGGCGGTCCATCGGCACCATCGCGGCGACCTCGCGCAGCTCGGCCGCATTGCGAAAGCTCAGGATGCCGGAGAACGAGATGCAGAAGCCGAGATCGAGGGCCGCGCGCGCGACCTCCCGCGTCTCGGTGAAGCAGTGGAAGACGCCGCCGACGGCGCCCTGCCCTTCGTCGCGCAGGATCGCCAGCGTGTCGGCGCTGGCGCTGCGCGTATGCACGACCAGCGGCAGCCCGCAGGCGCGCGCGGCGCGGATGTGCACCGCGAAGCGTTCGCGCTGCCAGGCCATGTCGGCGATCGTGCGCTCGCCGAGCCGGTAGTAGTCGAGCCCGGTCTCGCCGAGGCCGACCACGCGCGGCAGCGCCGCACGCTGCAGCAGGTCGGCGAGCGCGGGCTCGGCGCCGCCCTCGGTGTCCGGGTGAACGCCCACCGTGCACCAGAGGTTGGCGTGGGCCAGCGCCAGGCCGTGCACCGCCTCGAACTCCTCGAGCGTCGTGCAGATGCACAGCGCGCGCGTGACGCGCGCCGCCGCCATCGCGGCCAGCAGTTCGGGCAGGCGCGCCCGCAGCTCGGGAAAGCTCAGGTGACAGTGGGAATCGACGAACATGCAGCCGGCCGCCGGCCCCGCGCGCGGGGCCCTCTCAGATCGTTTGCGTGGGCTTGCCCGAGCCGATGGCGGTGCCCAAAATCTCCTCGATGCGGATCTTCAGGGCCCGCGTCTTCTCGTCGCCGGGGAAACGCACGCCCACACCCTGCGTGCGCCCGCCCGAGGCGTTGGCCGGCGTGATCCAGGCGACCTTGCCCGCCACCGGGTAGCGGTGCGGATCGTCCGGCAGCGACAGCAGCAGGAAGATGTCCTCGCCCAGCTTGTAGTCGCGCGCGGTCGGCACGAACAGGCCGCCATCGGACAGCACCGGCATGTAGGCCGCGTAGAGCGCGCCCTTCTCCCGAAAGACGAGCTGCATGACGCTGGGCCGCCCGCTGGCCGCAGCCGCCGCGCCGGGCGCGCCGCCGCTTGCCGGGGTGGCGGCCTGGCTGGCGCGTGCGCTGGGGGTTTCGCTCATGCGGGCGAGTTTATCGGAGGGCTCGCCGGCTCGCCGGAGCCGCGGCGGCATGAAGGCGGCGGCTTCGTGCCCGTTTGGGCGGATTCGTCACCGCGGTGCAGCCGTCGCCACCGCGCTGCTGCCGGCCCACGCCGCCTGCGCCTGCGCCAGCAGCGCGTCGACGAGCAGGCCTTCGTTCCACGGGTGATCGGCCTGCCGCGCCAGGCGCGCGAGCTCCAGGCTCCAGTCGGCGAGCGCGCTTGCCGAGGCCGGGGGCGGCAGGGCCTGGGACGGGAAGAAGCGCGGCGCGGCGCCGTGGCTGAGCGCGAGCCCGTCGTGGCAGAGCTTGTGCAGGGTGTCGACGAGTGCGGGCACGCCCCAGCCGGCGACGGCGGCGGCCTGCCGCGCCAGCAGCGCGCGGGGCAAGGCGCGCCAGCGCGCGGCGTCCAGGCCGGCCTGCGCCATCGACAAGGCTTCGAGCGGGCGGCCGGAGCAGGCGGCAAGCAGCACTTCGGGCTGCTCGTGCCCCTGCTCGCGCAGCCATTGGCGCGCCGCGGCGGCGTCCGGCGGCTGCAGGCGCAGCACCTGGCAGCGGCTGCGCACGGTGGGCAGCAGCCGCGCCGGGGCGGCGCTGGCCAGCAGCAGGCGCACGCCCGCGGGCGGCTCCTCGAGCGTCTTCAGCAAGGCGCTGGCGGCCTGCAGGTTCATCGCCTCGGCCGGGTGGATGAGGATGACCTTGGCGCCGCCGCGCGAGGAGGTCGTCGCCGCCCAGTCGATCGCCGCACGCACCTCCTCAATGCGGATCTGGCGGCTGGGCTTGCGCTTGCCCTTGGCGCTGCCCCCACCTTCGGCGGCGTCGGCGGCGTCGCCGGCCTCCGCCGACGCCAGGCCAAGCTGCTGCCGCAAGGCCTCGGGCAACAGGCGATGCAGGTCGGGGTGCGCGCCCGCGGCGAGCATGCGGCAGGACTCGCAGGCGCCGCAGGGGCGCTCGCGCGGGTCGCGGGCCTCGCACAGCCAGCGCTCGACGATGCGATGGGCGCAGTCGAACAGGCCGTCGCCGATCGCCCCATGCAGCAGCAGCGCGTGCGAGCGGGCGTCGAGCGTGCGCGCCTGCGCAAGCGTCGGCGCGAGCCAGGGCAGCGCGGGAGCAGGGGCCGGTGCGTTCATCGTCGCGGCACTCACCACCAGCCGGTGGCTTGCAGATGCTCCTGCACGCGCTGCCAGACCTGCTCGCGGCTGCCGCGGGCGTCGAGTTGCCGAAAACGCGCAGGGGCGCTGCGCGCGCGCGCGGCGTAGGCCTCGCGCACGCGGTGGAAGAAGGCTTCGTCCTGGCGCTCGAAGCGGTCCGGCGCGCGCACGGCCGCGCGGCGCGCGGCGGCCTCGGCCGGCGGCAGGTCGAACCACAGCGTGAGGTCGGGCTGGCGGCCCTGCTGCACCCAGGCTTCGAGCTGCGACAGCACGGCGGCGTCGGCGCCCTGCCCGCCGCCCTGGTAGGCGAAGCTGGCGTCGGTGAAGCGGTCGCAGACGACGGTGCGGCCGGCGGCAAGCGCGGGCTCGATCTGCTGCCGCAGGTGATCGCGCCGCGCGGCGAAGACGAGCAGCAGTTCGGTGAGCGCGTCCATGCTCTCGTGCAGCACCAGCTCGCGCAGGCGCTCGGCCAGCGGCGTGCCGCCGGGCTCGCGCGTCTGCACGACCTCGTGGCCGCGCGCGCGCAGCCAGGCCACGGTCTGCTCGAGGTGCGAGCTCTTGCCCGCGCCGTCGATGCCCTCGAAGCTGATGAAGCGGCCCTGCATCCCTGCCCTCCCGGCGCGGTTCACGGCTGGCCGCGCTGATAGCGGTTCACGGCACGATTGTGCTCGGACAGCGTCTGGCTGAAGACGCTGCTGCCGTCGCCGCGGGCGACGAAGTACAAGGCCTTGCTCGATTCGGGGCGCAGCGCGGCGTTGAGCGAGGCCAGGCCCGGCAGGGCGATCGGCGTCGGCGGCAGGCCACCCCGGGTGTAGGTGTTGAAGGGCGTGTCGGCCTGCAGGTCGCGCTTGCGCAGGTTGCCGTCGAAGGCATCGCCCAGGCCGTAGATCACCGTCGGGTCGCTCTGCAGCGGCATGCCGATGCGCAGCCGGTTGACGAACACCGCGCCGACGAGGCCACGGTCGGCCGCCTGCCCGGTCTCCTTCTCGATGATCGAGGCCAGCACCAGCGCCTGCTGCGGCGTGGCCAGCGGCAGGCCTTCGGCGCGCCCGGCCCAGGCCTGCGCGAGCTGCGCCTGCATCGTGCGCTGCGCGCGGCGCAGCACGGTGAGGTCGCTCACGCCGCGCGTGTAGGCGTAGGTGTCGGGGAAGAACTGGCCTTCGGCCGGCACGCCGGGCAGGCCCAGCTCCTGCATCAGGCGGGCGTCGTCCCAGTCGGCGGTGGTTGCGCGCAAGCCCGGGGCCTCGACAAGCGCCCGGCGCATCTGCTTGACCGTCCAGCCTTCGAGGATGCGCACCATCTGCATGCGCTCGCGCCCCTGCACCAGCGTCTCGAGCAGGCCGCGCGGCGTGATGCCGGCCTCGATCTCGTAGCTGCCGGCGCGGATGCGACGCGCCTGGCCTGAGGCGCGGAACCAGGCGTAGAGCCAGCGCGCATCGGTGCGCACGCCGGCTTCGACCCAGGCCTCTGCGATCTGGCGCGGCGTGGCGCCGGCCTCGACCGAGAGCTCGAGCCGCGGCGCCTGCAGCACAAGCGGGTGATCGAGCCACCACCAGACAAGCGCCGCCAGCGCGAGCGTGCCTGCGGCCAGGGCGGCCGCCAGCCCTGCCAGCACCCGCATCGCCATGACCCTCTGCCGCATGGGGCTCATGATAATGAGCCGATGAACGAGAACCCCGATGCGCCCGCGGGCGCGCTGCGCCTGACCGACTGGGGCCTGATCCGCGCCCGCGGCGCCGAGGCGCGCAGCTTCCTGCAGGGTCAGCTCACGCAGGATGTCCTGCAACTGCGCCAGGGCCAGGCTCGGCTGGCGGGCTACTGCTCGCCCAAGGGCCGCCTGCTGGCCAGCTTCGTCGTCTGGCCGGAGAAGGGCGCCGAGGACCGCGAGGGCGGCGAGGAAGAGCTTCTGCTGGCCTGCAGCGTCGATCTGCTGCCTGCGACGCTCAAGCGCCTGTCGATGTACGTGCTGCGCGCCAAGTGCAGGCTGAGCGGCGCCAGCGGCGAGCGGGCGCTGTGGGGCGTGGCCGGCAGCGGCGCCCAAGCCTTGGCCGGTGCGCTGGCGCCGTGGCAGTTGCGCGAGGACGGCGCCACGCGCGTGCTGCGCCTGCCCGATGCGAGGCTCGGCGAAACGCTCGTTCCTCGCGTGCTGCTGATCCAGCCCGCGGATGCCGCAGCACCTGCCTTGCCCGCCTTGCCGCCGGTCGCCTGGGCGGCGCTCGAGGCGCGCAGCGGCGTCGTGCGCATCGTCGCGGCAACGCAGGAGCAGTTCGTGCCGCAGATGGTCAATCTTGAGCTCGTCGGCGGCGTCGACTTCAGGAAGGGCTGCTACCCCGGGCAGGAGGTGGTGGCGCGCAGCCAGTACCGCGGCAGCGTCAAGCGCCGCGCCTACCTGCTGAGCGCTACCGCGGCGATGGCGCCGGGGCAGGAGGTCTTCCACGGCGCCGAGCCCGAACAGCCCGCGGGCCGCATCGCGCTGGCCGGATCACTCGC
>CAUJJO010000133.1 GCA_963205125.1 Pseudomonadota bacterium
GTAGACCAGGCGCAGCGGGTGCAGGCCGACGTGCCGGCCGATGGCAGGGTTCGAGAGCCCCGAGCGCAGCAGCAGCAGCGAGGTGTTGAACGCGCCGGCCGCAGCGACGACGAAGCGTGCATGCGCCTGCTGCACGCTGCCATCGACGGCCCGGTATTCGACTCCGGTGGCACAGGGGCCGTGGCCCTTGTCCTCGATCAGGATCCGCTGCACCTGCACGCCGCTGCGCAAGTCGAGGCCGCCTTCGGCCAGCGCGCGCGCGATGTAGGTGTTCATCGTCGACTTGCCGCCGTCGGTCGGGCAGCCCTGCAGGCAGGAGCCGTAGCTAAGGCACTTGGCGTCGGTGTAGGACATCACCGGCTCGACGTCGGTGCCGAGCGCCTTGAAGCCCGCCTGCGCGGTGAAGACGCTCTTCTCCCAGTCGCCGCGCTCGCGCACGGTGAGCACCTTCTCGACGCGGTCGTAGAAGGGCGCGAGGTCGGCCAGCGAGAAGGGCTCGCCTTCGTCGTTGGTCAGGCCGCTGGCCGGGTGCCACTTGGCGATGTCGCGCTCGTGCGCGCGCAGCGCGACCTTGGTGTTGATCGTGGTCGAGCCGCCGACGCTCTTGCCCGAGAGGAAGGCGACGACGTCGCCACCGGGCAGCGGCGCGAATCGCATCGGCCAGTAGAGGTCGTGGTTGGCCTTGACCTCGAAGCGCTTGAAGTCGGCCGAGGTCAGGTGCCGTCCGGCTTCCAGCAGCAGCACCTTGCGGCCGCCGAGCGCCAGCTCGGAGGCGATCACGCCGCCGCCGGCGCCGGAGCCGACGACGATCACGTCGAAGCGTTCGCTCATCGTCCCCTCCTTCAGCGCATGCCAAGCCAGGACCAGTCGCGCTCGAGGTCGACCGGCCGCGGCACCTCGAAGCCCATCTCCGCCCAGGCGCCGGGGCCGGGTGCACCGGGCGCCACGAAGTCGCTGCAGAAGGCTTCGACGGCCAGTGCGCGCAGCAGCGCGAATTCGGCGCTGCGCTCGTGCGCAGCCAGCGCCGCGGCCGTCGTGGCGCCCGCGAGCGCATCGATCGCCTGCAGCGCGGCCTGCTGCAGCTCGGGCGGCGCCTTGGCCAGCGCGGCGTCGGTGTAGACCGCCGGGCCGGTGCGCGAGCAGCCCGGAATCATCAGCTCGCACAGCGCCTCGAAGCGTGCGGCGCGCCGCGCATCCAGCAGCTTGTAGGTCATCGTCTTTTCTCCACGGTTGTGGGCGGACCCATTCTAGGGAGGGCGCCGCCTCACTACACTCGTCGCCCGTGGACATCAAGTGGCTCGAGGACTTCATCGCCCTGGCCGAGACGCGCAGCTTCTCGCGTGCGGCGCAGTTGCGGCACATCACGCAGCCGGCCTTCAGCCGCCGCATCCAGTCGCTCGAAGCCTGGGCCGGCGCCGACCTGGTCGACCGCTCGTCCTACCCGACGCGGCTCACGGCCGCGGGCCAGACCTTTCACGGCCAGGCGCTCGAGATCGTCGCCGCGCTGCAGGCCACGCGCAAGCTGATGCGCAGCCACCAGGCCGCGGGGCAGGACGTGCTCGAGTTCGCGGCGCCGCACACGCTGGCCTTCACCTTCTTCCCGCACTGGCTCACCGGGCTGCGCGCGCAGCTCGGCGTGCTGAAGACGCGGCTGAACGCGCTCAACGTGCTCGATGCGGTGATGCGCCTGACCGACGGCGGCTGCGACCTGCTGATCGCCTACCACCACCCGAGCGAGCCGCTGCAGCTGGCGGCCGAGCGCTACGAGATGCTGAGCCTGGGCAGCGAGACGCTGGCGCCCTATTCGCGCGCGGGGCCGGATGGGCTGCCGCTGCTGCGGCTGCCGGCGCTGCCGGGCGCGCAGGTGCCGTTTCTCGGCTACGCGCGGGGCGCCTACATGGCGCGCATGGTCGAGGTCATCCTGAAGGCGGTGCAGCCGCGGCCGCAGCTCGTCACCGTCTACGAGACCGACATGGCCGAGGGCCTGAAGGCGATGGCGCTGGAAGGCCATGGCCTGGCCTTCCTGCCGGCCAGCTCGGTCAGCAAGGAGCTGCAGGAGGGGCGCCTGGTGGCCGCGGCCGAGCCCGGGCGCTTCGAGCTGACGATGCAGGTGCGCATCTACCGCGCGCGCCCGGGGCTCGTGCGGCACGTCAAGCCGCAGGCCGCGGCGCTGTGGGACTTCCTCGCCGCGCAGGCCGCGGCGCGCTGAGCGGCGGAGGACAATCCGCGCCATGTCCGCATCGCCCACGAGTCTGACCCTCACCCGCCCCGACGACTGGCATCTGCACCTGCGCGACGGCGCGGCACTGGCCGCGGTGCTGCCGTACACGGCAGCGCAGTTCGCGCGCGCCATCGTCATGCCCAACCTGAAGCCCCCGGTGACGCGCACCGAGCAGGCGCTGGCCTACCGCGAGCGCATCCTCGCCGCGCGGCCGCCGGGCAGCGACTTCACGCCGCTGATGACGCTCTACCTCACCGACGCCACGACGCCCGCGGAGATCGCCCGCGCCAAGGCCGCGGGCGTGGTCGCGCTCAAGCTCTACCCGGCCGGCGCGACGACCAACAGCGACGACGGCGTCACCGACGTGCGCAGGATCGCCGCGGCCCTGGACGCGATGCAGCGCGAGGGCCTGCTGCTGCTCGTGCACGGCGAGGTCACCGACCCGCAGGTCGACCTGTTCGACCGCGAGGCCGTCTTCATCGAGCGCGTGATGATCCCGCTGCGGCGCGACTTCCCCGCGCTGAAGATCGTCTTCGAGCACATCACCACGCGCGAGGCCGCGCAGTACGTCGGGGAGGCCGACGAGCACACGGCGGCGACGATCACCGCGCACCACCTGCTCTTCAACCGCAACGCGCTCTTCGTCGGCGGCCTGCGCCCGCACTTCTACTGCCTGCCGGTGCTCAAGCGCGAGGAACACCGGCTGGCGCTGCTCGCGGCGGCGACCTCGGGCCGCCCGAAGTTCTTCCTCGGCACCGACAGCGCGCCGCACGCCGCGCTGCTGAAGGAGGCCAGCGTCTGCGGCGCGGGCTGCTTCACCGCGCCGGCCGCGCTCGAGCTCTACGCCGAGGCCTTCGAGACCGCCGGGGCGCTCGAGCGGCTGGAGGGCTTCGCGAGTCACTTCGGTGCCGACTTCTACGGCCTGCCGCGCAACAGCGGCACGCTGACGCTGCGGCGCCAGCCGCGCACGCTGCCCGAGCAGCTTCCCTTCGGCGAGGCGAGCGTCAAGCCGCTGTGCGCGGGCTGGGTGCTGAACTGGTCGCTGCAGCCGGCGGCGGATGCCGTCGCACGGGCCCCCACTTGAAATCGCCGCGTTCACCCTAAGATCGCGCCTGTCTGCAACTTGCCACGCCCGCGTGCGGGCGCGCGTCGATGAAGCGAATCCTCCTTTTCGTCGTCACCAACCTGGCGGTGATGGTGGTCCTGGGCGTTGTCGCCTCCCTGCTCGGGGTGAACCGCTACCTCACCGCCAACGGCCTGCAGCTCGGCCAGTTGCTGGGCTTTGCGCTGGTGTTCGGCTTCGGCGGCGCGATCATCTCGCTGCTGATGAGCAAGCCGATCGCCAAGTGGAGCACCGGCGCGCAGATCGTCAACGACTCCACCGACCCGACGCACCGCTGGATCGTCGGCACCGTGCAGGGCTTCGCGCAGAAGGCCGGCATCGGCATGCCCGAGGTGGCGATCTACGACGGCGAGCCCAACGCCTTCGCCACCGGCGCCTTCAAGAACTCGGCGCTGGTGGCCGTCTCCACCGGGCTGCTGCAGAGCATGAACCGCGAGGAGGTCGAGGCGGTCATCGGCCACGAGGTCGCGCACGTGGCCAACGGCGACATGGTGACGATGACGCTGATCCAGGGCGTGATGAACACCTTCGTCGTCTTCCTCTCGCGCGTGATCGGCTACTTCGTCGACCGCGTGATCCTGCGCAACGACCGCGACGGCCCGGGGATCGGTTACGTCGTCACGACCATCGTGCTGGACATCGCGCTGGGCGTGCTGGCGGCGATCATCGTCGCCTGGTTCTCGCGCCAGCGCGAATACCGCGCCGACCGCGGCTCGGCCGAACTGCTGGGCCGCAAGCAGCCGATGATCAACGCGCTCGCGCGCCTGGGCGGCATGGACCCGGGCGAGCTGCCCAAGAGCGTCGCGGCGATGGGCATCAGCTCGCGGCCCGGCGGCATGATGGCGCTGCTGAGCACCCATCCGCCGATCGAGGACCGCATCCGCGCGCTGCAGCAGTCCTGAGCGGGACGCAGAGCGATGCGGCGCAGGTTCGCCGGCACCCTCACCCAAGCCTCTCCCGCTGCCGCGGGAGAGGGCTCTTGCCCCGGGCCGAGGCTCACGCGCGCTTGAACGCCGCCAGCAGCGCCGCGGCGACGACGAAGAGCGAGCCGAAGAGGCGGTTCATCGCGCGCACCTGGCGCGGCGACTTCAGCACCGCGAGCACGCGCGAGGCCAGCGCCGTGTAGCCGGCCATCACGACCAGGTCGGTGAAGACCAGCGTCGCGCCGATCACCGCGTACTGCAGCGCCAGCGGCCGCGCGGGGTCGATGAATTGCGGCACCACCGCGAGCATGAAGGCCGTGCCCTTGGGGTTGACGGCGTTGAGCCCCCAGCCGCGCAGCACGAGCGCACGGCGTGCGACGAGCCTGCGCTCGCCGTCGATGGCCTGCAGCGTGCGCACCGGCGCGCGCCACTGCTGCAGGCCAAGCCACAGCAGGTAGGCCACGCCCAGCCACTTGACGACCGCAAAGGCCATGGCCGATGCCGCCATCAGCGCGCCGACGCCGACGCCGACGATGGTGAGCTGCGTGACGATGCCAAGCACCAGCCCGAGCGTCAGCCAGTAGCCGCGCGCGAAGCCGTGGTTGACGCCCGCGCCCATCGCCGCCACGGCGCCCGGCCCGGGCGAGAGGCTGATCGCCCAGGAGGCGGCGAAGAAGGTGAGCCAAAGCGAAAACTGCATGGCAGCGATTATCCGCACGCGGCCCTGCGGCGATGCGGCGATGCATGGCGCGGATCCTGCGCAGACCGGATAATCGCGCCCGTGAAGTCGGCCAGACCGCCGCTGGCACAGGTCCCGAAAGGGCGTGCTGGAGGAAGGTCCGGACTGCACAGGGCAGCGCAGGAGCTAACGGCTCTCCACCGCGAGGTGAGGATCAGAGCAACAGAGACGAGTCTGCCCGGGGTGTTTCCTCGCGAGGGGGTGTTCTGCGACATGCCGGCCTTGGCCGGCATGCATACGGCGACAGCCGGATGCCCGAGGCGCAAGCCGAGGGGAGCAGCCACCCTGTCCGGGGCCAAGCCCCGGACAGGGTGAAACGGGCAATCTCTGCGCGCAGCAACACCAAGTAGGCACACGACGACGCGGCCCGCGGAGTGTGCGGGTAGGTGGCACCGAGCCGCGGTGGCGACACCCGGCCCAGAGGAATGGCGGTCACGCCGGGCTCTTCTTCGGGAGAGGCCGCTGCACAGAATCCGGCCTATCGGCCGACTTCACCTTGTTCATCGCATCTTGAACCCCGATCCTGCACACGCCTGGCGTGGCCCGCGCTGGGCGCTGCCGCTGCTGCTGGCCGGCCTGAGCATGATGGGGCCGTTCGCGATCGACACCTTCCTGCCGGCCTTCGACGGCATCGCCGCCTCGCTGCACGCCACGCCGGTGCAGATGCAGCAGACCCTGTCGGTCTACCTGTTCGGCTTCGCGGCGATGAACCTCTTTCACGGGGCGCTTGCCGACAGCTTCGGCCGCCGCCCGGTGGTGCTGACCGGCATCGCCGTGTTCACGCTGGCCTCGGCGGGCTGCGCGCTGGCCGACTCGATCGGCGCGCTCGTCTTCTGGCGCGCGGTGCAAGGCCTGTCGGCCGGCGCGGGCATGGTGGTGGCGCGCGTCATCGTGCGCGACCTCTTCGCCCCGGTGCCGGCGCAGCGCGTGCTCTCGCAGGTGACGATCTGGTTCGGCATGGCGCCTGCGGTGGCGCCGCTGGTGGGCGGCATCCTCTTCGACACGCTGGGCTGGCGCTCGATCTTCTGGCTGCTGGTGGCCCTTGGCGCAGTGCTCGGCCTCATCAACGCGCGCCTGCTGCCCGAGACGCTGCCGCCCGGGGCGGCGCAGCGCTTTGCGCCCTGGCCGCTCCTGCGCGGCTATGCGCAGATGGTGGGCAGCGGGCGCTTCCTCGCGCTGGTGGTGGCCAGCGGCATCCCCTTCAACGGCATGTTCCTCTACGTGCTGAGCGCGCCGGCCTTCCTCGGCGGGCACCTGGAACTCGCGCCGACGCAGTTCTTCTGGTTCTTCCTGTGCACGGTCAGCGGCGTCATGGGCGGCGCCTGGGCCTCGGGCCGGCTGGCCGGGCGCATCACGCCGCGGCGGCAGATCCGCTGGGGCTACGTGATCATGATCGGCATCGGCCTCGTCAACGTGGCGATCAACCTGTGGCTGCCGCCGCACCCGGTGAGCTCCATCCTGCCGGTGGCGATCTACGCCTTCGGCTGGTCGATGATGACGCCGGTGGTGACGCTGCTGCTGCTGGACATGGTGCCCGAGCGGCGCGGCATGGTGTCTTCGGTGCAGTCCTCGCTCAGCAGCGTGAGCAACGGCCTCGTCGCCGGCGTGCTGGCGCCGCTGGTCATGCACTCGGGGCTGGCGATGGCGCTGGCCTCGCTGGTGCTCGGCCTCTCGGGCCTGGTCTGCTGGACCTGGGTGAAGCGCCGGCTGCCGCCGCCCTCGTCCTGAGCACCCCCAGGGCCGGGCTGCGCCCAGCCCGCCCCCCGCGGGGGAGCAAGCAAAGCGGCGGAGCCTCAAGCGCGCGCCGTCTTCGGCCGATAAGCGCTGGGGAGATCGACCGATGACTGCCAAGCTGCGCCCGCTGCCGTCCCCCCGTTCGCGCGCCCTGTTGCCGCGGGGGCTTGCCCCGTCCCTGGGGGCCGCCGCGCTCTGCGCCGTCGCCTGGCCCACGCTTGCCGCGACGCCCACCGGCGAGGCCGCCGCAGCACGCGCCAAGCCCGGCGCGACCACCGCGGCACAGCAGAGCGCGGCTGCGGCCGGCGAGCTCGCCAACCTCGACCTGCTGCGCCAGCGCCTGGCCGAGAAGCTCGGCGCCACGGCGCCCGCGGCAAGCGCGCACCCGGGCGTGATGCGCGTGACCAACCCCGCCGAGGGCGGCGCGGACGCCGACGCGACGCGCGCAAGCCCGTCGCGCAGCCGGACGGCCGCGCGCGCGCCCGCCACGCTTGCGCTGGCGGCGCGCGCCCCGGGTGAGGCGGCGCGGCCGCCGCAGCGCCGCGGCCCCTGGAGCTACGGCGGCGAGAACGGCCCGGCATCCTGGGCCGAGCTCGACCCGGCGTTCGGCCTCTGCGCCAGCGGCCGGCGCCAGAGCCCGATCGACATCCGCGGCGGCGTGGCCGTCGACCTCGAGCCGATCCGCTTCGACTATCGGCCAAGCGGCTTCACCGTGGTCGACGACGGCCACACCATCCAGGCGCGCATCGCGCCCGGCAACACCCTCAGCGTCGGCGGGCGCAGCTTCGAGCTGCAGCAGATGCACTTTCACCGCCCGGCCGAGGAGCGCATCGATGGCCGCGGCTTCGACATGAGCCTGCACCTCGTGCACCGGGACGCCGAGGGCCGCCTCGCGGTGCTTGCGCTGCTGCTGCAGCGTGGCGACGAAGCGCAGGCCGTCGTGCAGCGCGTGTGGAACGACCTGCCGCTCGAGAAAGGCCTCGAGCAGCCGGCGAGCCAGCCGCTGGACCCGGCCGCCCTGCTGCCGCAGGACCGTGGCTACGCCACCTACATGGGCTCGCTGACCACGCCGCCGTGCAGCGAGGACGTGCTGTGGATGGTGATGCGCCAGCCGCTGTCGGTGACGCAGGCGCAGCTCGACGTCTTCGCGCACCTCTACCCGATGAACGCGCGCCCGCTGCAGTCGGCCGCGGGGCGGCTGATCAAGCGCTCGCCGTGACGCGGCGCATGCCCCGTCAACCGCGCCTGCGCCCCAGGAGCAGCAGCGGCCACAGCCACAGGCTGGCCAGCCAGCGCAGCACGCGTGCCGGCGAGAGCGCGCGCGTCTCGTGCTGCGCCACGCGCGTGAAGAGCAGCACCGCGCCCGCGATCACGTAGGCCAGCAGCGCGACGTAGAGGGCTACGCGCAGGCCGTAGCTGTCGCCGAAGAGGTCGCCCAGCCAGCGCCCGGCCAGTGCGGCCAGCGGCACCGAGGCCAGCAGCGCCAGCGCCACGCCGGCCAGCGCGTGCCGCAGCCGCCACAGCGGATCGTTGTCCCAGCTCATCGCGGGCGATTGTCGCCGCGGGCGCGCCGGATGAAGCGTCGACACGGGCGCCGCCAGCGCGTGACCGGGCTGCGGCCGCGGCCGCCGTCCGACCCGCGTGCGGCCCGCGGCCAGGCCGCCGCGCAGCGCGCCTGCGGGATCAGCCCGCGGGCGTGGCCGAGCGCAGCGAGTCGCCGAGCAGCGCCAGGCGCTTGGCGTCGGCGCCGCTCAGCTCGCCGGCGCGCAGCAGCGCGGCGCGCTCGATCGCCTGCAGCCGGTGCGAGAGCTCGCGCTCGACGGCGTCGAGCTCGGGCACGTCGGAGCCGGCGATGCTGTCGGTGCACCACAGGCCGCTGGCCGTCCAGCCGGTGCGCAGCCGCGTGAGCAGGTGCGAGGTGAGCGCCAGCGCCGCCTTCAGCGGCGCGCCCTCGGCGCTGCCGGAGAGCGCGTCGGAACAGGCCTGCGCCGCGAGCAGGCCGCCGTCCAGCCGCGCCAGGCGCAGCTTGAGCGTCTCCGGCGCGTGGCCGTCGGGCAGCGGCGGCTCGTGGCGCGCCGCGGTCGTGATGCGGCCGGCGAAGCCGAGATCGAACTCGCCCGGCACCACGCGCAGCGCGACGCTGGCGCGGGCAAGACTGGGCTGCTCGCCGCGCATCACGGCCAGCGTGGCCTCGACGACCGCCAGCAGCCGGCCCAGCGGCGACAGCGCCTCCTGCGTGCTGGCCAGCGGGTAGCCCGAGCCGTCCAGCCGCTCGTGATGCTCGCCGACCGCGCGCGCCAGCGTCGCCGGGTAGTTGGTCAACTGCGAGAGCAGCAACCTACCCACGTGCGGATGCACGACGAGCTGCTGGTAGCTGACGAAGTCCAGCGTGCGCTCGGCGTCGGCCTCGCCGAAGTTCGGGTCGATGTACATCTCGCCGAGGTCGTGCAGCAGGCCGCCGAGCATGGCCACGCGCACGTCGGCCGTGCCGCCGCCGTGCTCGATCATCAGCGCGCCGGCCAGCGCCATCGCCTGCACCGCGTGCTCGAACGAGGCCGGGCGCGAGGCCTGCCCCGCCGTCAGCAGCAGTTGCGCCACCGGGTGCAGCGGCAGTTGCGTCACCTCCTGCATCAGCCGCGGTGCGCAGGGGCGCAAGAGCGGCGTGAGCGGCGAGCTCGAGCCCAGCAGCTGCCACATCGCGTCGGTCAGCGTCTGCACGGTGACGCCGTCCTCGGCCATCAGGCAGGTCTCGAGCGGGTTGCGCAACTGGCGATCCATCAGCTTGCGCTGCAGCGCCGCCGAGACCGGCTGGTCGCGCGCCCACAGCTTGATGCCCTGCAGGTCGAAGATGTCGCGGCAGGCGATGATGCGCCGGGTCTGGCTCGCCTCGAGGATGGTCGCCAGCGCGTGCGGGTTGGCGGTGCCGAAGGCAGCGGCATTCGGGGCGGCGAGGGCGGGTGCGTTCACGGCGGGCTCCAGGACGAGGGGACGACGTCCGTGATTTCGGCCGCCGGCCCCGCTCACCCGAGCGCGCTTTGGTGAGCGGATGGGCGGATGTGCAACGGCATGTGTCGGGGCGGTGCCGAAGCTGGCAGGCGCGCGCTAGCTTGCATGCAGCTCTTCGCGGAGTACCTTGCGCAAGACGGCGACGGTCAGGGGCCGATCCTCGTTTGCCTTGCCCTTGCCGCGAGTCTCCTGCAGGGCACTGCGCAGCACGGCATTGATCATGGTTTGATAGCCAATGCCTTGCGCCTCCGCCTTGGCGCGAAAGTGCTCGATGACGTCATCGTCAAGCATGATCGTGATGCGGGTCTTGCCCGGCGACGCAATGACAGCGCCCCTCTTGCCCGCCGAAAAATCGTACTGCTTACGCATGGTATTGCCCTGCTTCGCCGCGACTGGCCTTGCGTGCCGAGATCAACCTGACGCGATCGCCGCGCGGCGTGTGAACCACGCCCTGATCGGCTGGCTTACCGCGCGGCCTCGATGAGTTCGATGTCCTTCTTGAGCAGCTCATTGACGAGCTGCCCGACCTCGATGCCACGGGCCTTG
>CAUJJO010000134.1 GCA_963205125.1 Pseudomonadota bacterium
GGTGCGGCGCGTAGACCACGCCGTGGCGCATCGAGAGCCAGTCCAGCACTTCCGGGTCCAGGGGCTCGACGATGAGGAGATCCATGATCCTTTCGCGACTTCCTGCTAGGGGCGCCGAACCGGTCGAATGCCAGAATGGCCCCTCATCGTGATCATTCTATGTAAGCAGATGTTGATAAAGAAGGCGATATTTCCCGTAGCGGGCCTCGGAACGAGGTTTCTGCCGGCAACCAAGGCCCAGCCCAAGGAGATGCTGCCGGTGGTGGACAAGCCGCTCATCCAGTACGCGGTCGAGGAGGCCTACGCCGCCGGGGTGCGCGAGATGATCTTCGTCACCGGGCGCCACAAGCGTGCGATCGAGGATCACTTCGACATGACCTACGAACTCGAGGTCTCCCTCGAGCAATCCGGCAAGCGCGAGCTGCTGGAGGTCGTGCGCAGCGTCAAGCCCGACGACATGGAGTGCATCTACGTGCGTCAGGCGCAGGCGCTGGGCCTGGGGCACGCGGTGCTGTGCGGGCAGCGGCTGGTCGGCGACGAGCCCTTCGCGGTGCTGCTCGCCGACGACCTGATGATCGGCCCTAGCGGCGGCCAGCCGGTGCTGGCGCAGATGGTCGAGCAGTACGCCGAGTGGCGCGCCTCCATCCTCGCGGTGCAGGAGGTGCCCGCCGAGCAGACGCGGCGCTACGGCATCGTCGCCGGCACGGCCGTTGCCGAGCGCCTCGTCGACGTGAGCCAGATCGTCGAGAAGCCGGCGCCCGAGCAGGCGCCCTCGCGCCTGGGCGTGGCCGGGCGCTACATCCTCACGCCGGGCGTCTTCCACGAGATCGCCAGCCAGCCGCGCGGCGTGGGCGGCGAGATCCAGCTCACCGACGGCATCGCCTCGCTGCTGCGGCGCGAGAAGGTCTTTGCCTACCGCTACGCGGGGCGGCGCTACGACTGCGGCAGCAAGGAAGGCTTCCTGCAGGCCAACGTCGAGCTGGCGCTGGCGCACCCGGAGCTGGGCGCGGGCTTTCGCGCCTTCCTGCAGTCGCTGCCGCTGTAGCGCCCGACCATGGCGGCCGATGCCGACCCGCGGCCGCCGATCGTGCTGCGCACGCTTGCCTTCGTCGACCCGCTGCGCTGGCTGGCCGCGGGCTGGCGCGACTTCCGGCGCGCGCCCGGCATCGGGCTCTTCTACGGCGGCTGCTTCACCGCGATGGGCTGGGCGTTGATGCAGGTCTACGCCCATGCCCCGGCCTACATGCTCGCGCTGTCCGCCGGCTTCCTGCTGATGGGGCCCTTCCTGTGCCTGGGCCTCTACCGCAGCAGCCAGCGGCTGGAAGCGGGGCAGCAGCCGGACTTCGGCGACTCGCTGCTTGCCTGGGACACGCGCACGGCGCAGCTCGGCCTCTTCGGCCTCGTGCTGCTGGTGCTGGAGCTGCTGTGGGGCCGCGCCACGCTGGTGCTGTTCGCGCTCAGCTTCGACGGCATGCCCGACTTCAAGGGCTCGCTGCTCGCACTGCTGGATCCGGAGAACCTCGGCTTCACGCTGGCCTGGCTTGGCATCGGCGCGGTCTTTGCCGGCCTCATCTATGCGCTCGGCGTGGTCTCGATGCCGATGATCCTGCACCGCCAGACCGACGCCATCACCGCCGCGCTGACCAGCCTGCGCCTGGTGCTGACGCAGACCGGCGTCATGCTCTGGTGGGGCCTGCTGATCACCGCGCTCGTGCTGCTGGCGATGCTGCCGGGCTTCGTCGGCCTGCTCGTCGTCGGCCCGGTGCTCGGCCACGCCTCCTGGCACGCCTACCGGCAGGCCGTCGTCGATTGAGCCTGGGGCGCGCGGCGCCCCTCAGCGCCACCTCAGCGCCCGCGGCCCGGCAGGGGCGGCAAGGGAAGATCGGGCAGCGGGCTCGTCAGACGCCCGGGCTGGCTCGGGTCGAGCACCGCGTCCTGCAGTTCGCGGTCGTCGTGCCAGAAGCCGCTGGTCACCGCATCGCGCACTTCGCAGACCGAGGCCACGAGGCGCGAGCGCGCCAGCGCCTGCACCGCGAAGGCCTGCGCCTGCAGCCGGCAGCCGGCAAGGTCCAGCCGCGCCGCGTCGCAGCGGATCGCCTGCCGGCCCGCGAAGTCGCAGGCGGTGGCCACGAGCTCGCTGTTGACGACCTCGAGCGCGAGGGCGTCGCTCTGCACCTGCACGCCGGTCATCTCGACGATGGAGTCGCGCAGCTCGATGCGCTCGGCCACCACGTCGACCATCTGCAGCGCGGTGCAACGCTCGATGCGCAACGTGCGGTAGCGGCCGCCGATGCGGCGGCCGACCTCGCCCGTGCACTGCAGGTCCTGCAGCGGCGCGTCGGCCGGCGGGGGCGGCGCGGGCGGGCGCGGCGCCTCCTGCAGCACGCGCTGCAGCAGCGGCTCGAACTCGCCCGCGGCCTGCTGCATCGGCGTGTGGCCGACGCCGCGCATCACGTGCAGCTGCGCCAGCGGCAGCCGCCGCGCCAGCAGCTCGCCGATGCGCAGCGGCGCGACCTTGTCGTCGTCGCCCCAGATGACCTGCGTGGGCGCGCGCAGCGTGAAGATCGCCGCGCTGAAGTCCTCGTCCATCAGCGCCAGGGCGGCGTTGACGCTGCTGCGGTCACGCAGCAGCAGCGGCCACAACCATTCGTTGGCGCGCAGCACCGCGGTCGGGTCGGGCAGGCCGAAGACGCGCTCGACGATGATGTGGCCGAGGTCGCGCAGCCGCGAGGTCGGCTCCTTCAGCACCTCCGGCCAGCCTTCGGAAGGCAACTGCCCTATCGTCGCGTGCTTGCCGAAGGCCGTGCGGTGCAGGATGCCCGCCACGTCGACGAGCACGAGCCGCGCCACGCGCTCGGGAAAGTCGGCCGCCAGGCGCAGCGCCACCGCGCCGCCCATCGAATGGCCGACCACCGGCAAGGCGGGCACGCCCAGCCGCGAAAGCAGTCGCTCGAGCACGCGCGCGTAGGCCGTCGGCGAGAGCTTGGCCTGGGGCTGCGACGAGTAGCCGAAGCCCGGCAGGTCGAGGGCGATGACGCGCCAGCGCCGCGCCAGCGGCTGCATCACCGGAACCCAGTCGGTGAAGCCGTTCTGGCCCAGGCCGTGCACCAGCAGCA
>CAUJJO010000135.1 GCA_963205125.1 Pseudomonadota bacterium
GATGCCGTCGCCTTCGGTGACGAGGATGTCGACGTTCAGGCTCACGCCGCGGCGGCCGGCAAAGGCCATCTCGCAGACGGTGGCCCAGAGGCCGCCGTCGCTGCGGTCGTGATAGGCGAGGATGCGCCCTTGCCCGCGCAGCTCGTTGATCGCAGCGACGAGCGCAAGGAGCCGCGCCGGGTCGTCGAGGTCGGGCACCTGGTCGCCGAACTGGCCGAGCACCTGCGCCAGCATCGAGCCGCCCATGCGCCGCCTGCCGGCGCCGAGATCGATGAGGATCAGCGTCGTGTCGCCCGGCTGCAGCTGCGGCGTCAGCGTGCCGCGCACGTCGGGAAGCGTGGCAAAGGCGGTGACGATCAGCGAGACCGGCGCGGTGACCTGGCGCGGTAGCCCGGCCTCGCTCCAGCGCGTGCGCATGGACAGCGAATCCTTGCCCACCGGAACGCCGATGCCGAGAGCCGGACACAGCTCCATCGCCACCGCCTGCACCGTGTCGTAGAGCGCGGCGTCCTCGCCGGGCTCGCCGCAGGCGGCCATCCAGTTGCACGAGAGCTTGACGCGCGCAAGCTCGATCGGCGCCGCGAGCAGGTTGGTGATCGCCTCGCCCACCGCCATGCGGCCGGAGGCCGGCGCGTCGAGTGCGGCCAGCGGCGTGCGCTCGCCCATGCACATCGCCTCGCCGGCGAAGCCCTCGAAGTCGGCCAGCGTCACCGCGACGTCGGCCACCGGCACCTGCCAGGGGCCGACCATGGGATCGCGGTGCGAGAGGCCGCCGACGCTGCGGTCGGTAATGGTCACGAGGAAGCGCTTGCTGGCGACCGTCGGATGGCGCAGCACCGAGAGCATCACCTCCTCGAGTGCCACGTCGGTGAGATCCAGCGGCGCCTCGCGGCGCGCCACGCGCTGCACCTCGCGGTGCATGCGCGGCGGCTTGCCCAGCAGCACCTCCATCGGCATGTCGATCACACGCGCGCCGTCCGGGCCGTCTTCCAGCACCAGCTGCGGCGCCTCGGTGGCGACGCCGACGATCGCGAACGGGCAGCGCTCGCGCGCGCACATCTGCTCGAACAGCGGCAGCAGGTTCGGGTCGAGGGCCAGCACGTAGCGCTCCTGGCTCTCGTTGCACCAGACCTCCTTGGGGGCGAGGCCCGTCTCCTCGAGCGGCACGCGCCGCAGGTCGAAGATCGCACCCTTGCCTGCCCCGTCGACCAGCTCCGGGAAGGCGTTGCTGATGCCCCCGGCGCCGACGTCGTGGATGGCGAGGATGGGGTTGTGGCCCCCCAGGCTCCAGCAGTGCTTGATGACCTCCTGCGCGCGGCGCTGGATCTCGGGGTTGCCGCGCTGCACGCTGTCGAAGTCCAGCGCCGCGCTGTTGCTGCCCGCGGCCATCGAGCTCGCCGCGCCCCCGCCCATGCCGATGCGCATGCCCGGGCCGCCGAGCTGCACCAGCAGCGCGCCCTCGCCGAAGGGCAGCTTCTTCGTCTGCGAAGCGCTGATGCTGCCCAGGCCCCCAGCGATCATGATGGGCTTGTGGTAGCCGCGCATCACGCCAGCCACCGGCTGCTCGAAGACGCGGAAGTAGCCGCCGAGGTTGGGTCGCCCGAACTCGTTGTTGAAGGCCGCGCCGCCCAGCGGCCCCTCGGTCATGATCTGCAGAGCGCTGGCGATGTGCGCGGGCCGGCCGATGGTCGTGCGCTCCCAGGGCTCGTCGGCGCCCGGCAGGTGCAGGTGGCCGACCGAGAAGCCAGTGAGGCCCGCCTTGGGCTGCGCGCCGCGGCCGGTGGCGCCCTCGTCGCGGATCTCGCCGCCCGCTCCCGTGCTGGCGCCCGGGAAGGGGCTGATCGCCGTCGGGTGGTTGTGCGTCTCGACCTTCATCAGCACGTGCACGAGCTCCTCACGCGCGGCATACGCGGGCGCGTTGGTGAAGCCCTGCGGCAGCCAGCGGCGGATCGTCTGCCCTTCCATCACCGCCGCGTTGTCGTGGTAGGCGACGACGGTGTGCTGCCCGCTCACGCGCTCGGTGTGGCGGATCATCTCGAACATCGAGCGCTCCTGCGCCTGTCCGTCGATGGTGAAGCGCGCGTTGAAGATCTTGTGCCGGCAGTGCTCGCTGTTGGCCTGCGCGAACATCATCAACTCGACGTCGCTCGGGTTGCGGCCCAGGCGGCCGAAGGCGGCCACCAGATAGTCGATCTCGTCCTCGGCCAGCGCCAGGCCCCAGTCGGCGTTGGCCTCTGCAAGCGCCTCGCGGCCGCGGCCGAGCACGTCGACGTGCTGCAGCGCCGGGGCCGGCTGCGGCTCGAACAGCGCGCGCGCGGCCTCGCGCTCGAAGGCCACGCTCTCGGTCATGCGGTCGTGCAGCAGCGCGGCAAGGGCGTTGCGCTCCTCGTGGCCAAGCGGCCTGACCGCGCCGAGCAGGCGCTTGCCGAGCGTGAGGCGGAATTCGGTGACGCGCTCGACGCGGCGCAGGTCGAGGCCGCAGTTGCGCGCGATGTCGGTGGCCTTGCTCGCCCAGGGCGAGACGGTGCCAAGGCGCGGCATGACGATCACGGCTTCGCCGTCCGCA
>CAUJJO010000136.1 GCA_963205125.1 Pseudomonadota bacterium
GCGTCGGCGAAGTGGGTGAGGAGCGAGATCTCGTCGACCTGCGGCAGCGCCTGCAGCCGCGCGTAGGCGCTGCGGTAGGCGGACGGCGCGAAGCCCAGCCGGTTCATGCCGCTGTTGAGCTTGAGGAAGACGCGCTGCGGCAACCGGGTCTTGTGCGCGGCCAGCCAGTCGATCTGCGCCTCGTGGTGCACGACATGCCAGAGGTTCAGGCGCGAGCACAGCTCGAGGTCGCGCGGCTCGAAGCAGCCCTCCAGCAGCAGCACCGGGCCGCGCCAGCCCAGGGCGCGGATGCGCTCGGCTTCGGCCAGGTCGAGCAGCGCGAAGCCGTCGGCCCCGCGCAGGCCCTCGAAGGCGCGCTCGATGCCGTGGCCGTAGGCGTTGGCCTTGACCACCGCCCACACCCGGGCCTCGGGCGCGGCGACGCGCGCGCGGGCGAGGTTGTGCGCAAGCGCAGCGACGTGGACGAGGGCTTCGATCGGACGCGGCATGGAGCGCAAATTCTGCCAGCGGCCGCTTCCGTAGGCGCGTGCTATAACCCGCGCGCCTCGGGGCGCTCCCCCGGGCACATGGGCTGCGCTGCACCGTTCCCCCGGGGCCAGGCAAGCTGGCAAGGCCGTTCCGATTCGAGAGACTGGAGTGTGGGCGAGGGCGGGTCGGCCGCCGCGCCGGGTGCGCGCGACGCGATGAAAAAAGGCTTCACGACCATCATGTCGGCGCAGTTCTTCAGCTCGCTGGCCGACAACGCGCTGCTAGTGGCCGCCGTCGAGCTGCTGCGCCAGAGCCAGGCACCGGGCTGGCAGACGCCGGCGCTGGCGCCGATGTTCGCGCTCTTCTACGTGGTGCTTGCGCCCTTCGTCGGCGCCTTCGCCGACAGCATCCCCAAGGGGCAGGTGATGTTCGTCTCCAACGGCATCAAGATCATCGGCTGCCTGATGATGCTGCTGGGCGCGCACCCGCTGCTGGCCTACGCGGTGGTGGGCCTGGGCGCGGCGACCTACTCGCCGGCCAAGTACGGCATCCTCACCGAGCTGCTGCCGCCCTCGCAGCTCGTCAAGGGCAACGGCTGGATCGAGGGGCTGACGGTGGGCTCGATCATCCTGGGCATCCTGCTCGGCGGCCAGCTCGTCGGGCCGCGTCTTGCCCCGCTGCTGCTGGGCATAGACTTCCCCTTCGTCGACACCGGCATCGACACCCCGCCCGAGGCGGCGATCACGGTGATCGCCGTCATCTACGTCGTCGCGGCGATCATCAACCTCTACATCCCGCGCACCAGCGCGCCGCTGATCCCGATCACCGGCAGCGTGGCCAGCATGGTGCGCGACTTCGCGGCCTGCAACGCGCGGCTGTGGGCCGACAAGCTCGGCCAGATCACGCTGGCGACGACGACGCTGCTGTGGGGCATCTTCGGCAACCTGCGCCTGATCGTCTTCGCCTGGGCGGCGGCGGCGCTGGGCTACGGCACGACGCAGGCCTCCAACCTCGCCGGGGTGGTGATCATCGGCTCGGTCATCGGCGCCGTCGCCGCCTCGGTGCTGACCAAGCTCGATCGCGCGACCCAGGTGCTCAAGCTCGGCATCGTCGTGGGCGTCCTGATGATCGGCCTCAACCTCATCCGCAGCGCCTGGACGGCCGCGCCCTTCCTGATCGTGCTGGGTGCGCTATGCGGCTTCCTGATCGTGCCGATGAACGCCCTGCTGCAGCACCGCGGCCACAACCTGATGGGCGCGGGGCGCTCGATCGCCGTGCAGAACTTCAACGAGCAGGCCTGCATCCTGGGCCTCGGAGCCTTCTACGCGGGGATGACGAGGCTCGGCCTGTCGGCCTTCGTCGCGATCGCCGTGTTCGGGCTGATGATCGCCGGCTCGATGGAGCTGATCCGCCGCTGGCACCGGCGCAACACGGTCGTGCACCGCGACGAGATCGAGCGCCTGCTGGCGATCGCCCGCATCGACGGCGGGCACTGAGGGCGCGGCGCCCACGCGATGCCCGCTGCCGTGCCTCGTGCCGCGCACCTTGCCGCGCTGCCGGTGCTGGCGCTGGTCGCCAACGCCTTCCTCTGGGGCATCTCGTGGTGGCCGCTGCGGCAGCTGCAGGCCATCGGCCTGCACCCGCTGTGGGCGACGGCGCTGATCTTCGCGCTCGCCACGCTGGCCATCGGCCTGCGCCATCCGGCGGCCTGGGGCGAGCTGCTTGGCACGCGCGGCCTGTGGGTGGTGCTGCTGGCCTCGGGCGCGACCAACGCCTGCTTCAACTGGGCGGTGGCCAGCGGCGACGTGGTGCGCGTGGTGCTGCTGTTCTACCTGATGCCGCTGTGGGCGCTGCTGCTGGCACGGCTGCTGCTCGCCGAGCGCGCCGGGCCCGCCGCCCTGCTGCGCGTGGCGCTGGCGCTGGCCGGGGCGGCGATCGTGCTCTGGCCGGCCGAAGGCAGCACGCTGCCGCTGCCGGCAACGCTGGCGGAAGGTCTCGGCCTGCTGGGCGGCGCGACCTTCGCGCTCAACAACGTGATGCTGCGCCGGCAGGCGCGCCGCAGTGCCGCGGCGCGTGCGCTGGCGATGTTCCTCGGCGGCATGACGGTCGCGAGCGTGCTCGCCCTGACGAGCGGCGCGCCCTGGCCGCCGGCCGCAAGCGCCGGCTGGATGCTCGGGCTGGCGGCGCTCGCGCTGGCCTTCCTCGGCAGCAACCTGGCGCTGCAGTACGGCGCGACGCGGCTGCCGGCCAACGTGACGGCGGTGATCATGATCACCGAGGTGCTGTTCGCCGCGACCTCGGCGCTGGCGCTGGGAGCGAGCACCGCCACGCCCGCGCTGCTGCTCGGCGGCACGCTGATCGTGCTGGCCGCGCTGCTGGCCGCGCGCGGCTGATCCTGCCCGAGTGCGTCGGGGCGCGTCCGCGTGCGCCGGGCGCGCCGGGCGCGCGTTACGCTTGCGCGCTGCCGCTGCCGCTGCCGCCGCGCACCGTGCGCTGTGCGCGCTGCGGGCCTTCCATCCTCCACGACACGCGAAAGGCAAGCCATGCTCGCAGGCAAGACCCTCATCGTCACCGGCGCCGCTTCGGGCATAGGCGCAGCCAGCGCCGCCCACCTGGCGGCCCTTGGGGCCCGCGTGCTCGCCGTCGACCGGCAGCAGCCGGCGCAGCCGGTGGGCGAGTTCTTCCAGGCCGACCTCGCCGACCCCGCCTCGATCGAGCGCCTGGTGGCCGCGCTCCCCGCGGGCGCGCACGGCCTGGCCAACATCGCCGGCCTGCCGCCGACGCGGCCGGCCGAGGACGTGCTCGCCGTCAACCTGGTCGGGCTGAAGGCGCTGACGACGCGCCTCGTGCCCAGGCTTGCCGACGGTGCTTCGATCGTCAACCTGGCCTCGCTCGCCGGCCTGGGCTGGCCGCAGCCCGAGGCGAAGGCGGCGATCGACGCCAGCGCGCACCTCGACTTCGCCGCCATTCCCGCCTTCTGCAAGGCGCACGACATCGTCGGCGCGCGCAGCTACTTCTTCAGCAAGGAGGCGCTGATCGTCTGGACGATGCAGAACCGCTGGACCTGGCGCGCGCGCGGCATCCGCATGAACGCGATCAGCCCGGGGCCTGTCCAGACGCCCATCCTGCCCGACTTCCTGCAGACCCTGGGCGCGCGCGCCGAGGAGGACATGCGCACCATGGACCGGCCGGGGCGCCCCGAGGACATCGCGCCGGTGGTCGCCTTCCTGCTCTCCGACGCCTCGGCCTGGATCCGCGGCGCCAACCTGCCGGTGGACGGCGGCATGTTCGCCAAGGTGCTCTGCGAGCAGCACGGCTTCTGAGCGGCCTGCGAACGGCCTGCGAACGGCTTCCCAACGCCGCGGCGCGTATGCTTGCGCGCCTTTCCTCCATCCGCGATCCCAGGGCGCCCACGACCATGTTCCAGCACCTCGACGCCTACGCCGGCGACCCCATCCTCAGCCTCAACGAGGCCTTCCAGCAGGATCCGCGCCCGCACAAGGTCAACGTCTCGATCGGCATCTACTTCGACGACGCCGGACGCATCCCGGTGCTCGACTGCGTGCGCCAGGCCGAGGCGCAGATGCTGGCCGAAAGCAGCGCCAAGCCCTACCTGCCGATCGAGGGCGCGGCCGCGGCGCGCGGCGCCGTGCAGGCGCTGCTCTTCGGCGCGCAGCACGAGGCGGTGAAGAGCGGCCGCATCGCGACGCTGCAGACCATCGGCTCGAGCGGCGGCCTCAAGGTCGGCGCCGACTTCATCGCGCGCTGGTTCGCCGGCAGCGAGGTCTGGGTCAGCGACCCGACCTGGGACAACCACCGCGCGATGTTCGAGGGCGCGGGCCTGAAGGTGCACAGCTATCCCTACTACGACGCGACGACCGGCGGCGTGAAGTTCGACGCCATGCTGCAGACGCTCTCCGCCCTGCCCGCGCGCAGTGTCGTGCTGCTGCACGCCTGCTGCCACAACCCCACCGGCGTCGACCTCTCGCGCGCGCAGTGGCAGGAGCTGGCCGCGGTGCTGAAGGCGCGCGCGCTGCTGCCCTACCTCGACCTCGCCTACCAGGGCTACGGCGACGGCATCGAGGAGGACGCCTACGCGCCGCGGCTGCTCGCCGAGCAAGGCCTGTCCTTCTTCATCGCCAACTCGTTCAGCAAGAGCATGAGCGTCTACGGCGAGCGCTGCGGCGCGCTCTCGCTGGTCTGCCCCGACGCCGCGCAGGCCGAGCGCGCGCTCGGACAGCTGAAGGCCACCGTGCGCCGCAACTACTCGAGCCCGCCGATGCACGCCGCCGGCCTGATCGCGCGCGTGCTCGGCGACCCCGCCCTGCGCGCGAGCTGGGAGGCCGACGTGGCCGCGATGCGCGAGCGCATCCTCGCCATGCGCCGCCGCCTGCACGCGCTGCTCGCCGCACGCCTGCCCGGGCGCGAGCTCGGCTACTTCCTCAGCCAGCGCGGCATGTTCAGCTACACCGGCCTGTCGGCCGCGCAGGTCGACCGCCTGCGGCAGGAGCACGGCATCTACCTGATCCGCTCGGGCCGCATCTGCATCGCCGGCCTGAACAGCGGCAACGTCGAGCGCACCGCCGAGGCGATGGCCGCGGTCATGGCCTGAGCACGGCAGCGCGCGACGCCTGCGCCACAGGGCGGGCGCGGGCGCGGCGTGGCCGATGCACGGATGACCCCTTCCTGCACGAGGCCTAGGGTTTACCCTAGACTTCAGGGTATTCCCTTATCGGGGAGCCCACTCCAGGAATCGCCATGAGCCATTCGAGCATCCTCCAGGTCCGCCCGCTGGACCCCACGCCCACGCCGCGCGTGGCCGCCTTCATCGCCTGGGCCTACGACGCCGCCGGTCGCGTCTTCGGCGCCGCGGCCGATCCGGGCCCGCGCATCACCGAAGCGAGCGCCGTGCGCCGGATGGCCGACCGGCTGATCTACAGCGACCCGGCGCTGGCCGCCGACCTCTACGCCGCGGCCAGCCGCCACGAGCGCTTCGACGAGGATCGCGCGCGCCACTGAGCGCGCCGGGCCCGCCGGGGTGCCTCCAGGCCCCCCGGCGGGCGCCCGCGGCGGCGCGATGAGGCATCATCGCCGCCGATGGGCCCCTTTCTCCTCAAGCGCCTGGCCACCTTCGTGGCCACCCTGCTCGTGGCCTCGATGCTCGTGTTCGCGGTGCTCGAGCTGCTGCCGGGCAACGCGGCCGAAGTCATCCTCGGCGATACCGCCACCCCCGAGTCGATCGCCGCCCTGCAGGCGAAGATGGGGCTGGACCGGCCGCCGCTCGTGCGCTACCTCGACTGGGTCGGCGGCTGGCTGCAGGGCCAAAGCGCCGAGAGCATCAGCTACGGCACGCCGACCGCCGAGCTGATCGGCCAGCGCATGCGCGTGACGCTGCCGCTGGCGCTGCTGGCGATGGCGCTCACCGTCGTGCTGGCGCTGGGCCTGGGCGTCTACGCCGCCTCGCGCCACAACCAGGCCGGCGACTTCGGCGTGATGGCGGCCAGCCAGCTCGGCATCGCCGTGCCCAACTTCTGGTTCGCCATCCTGCTCATCCTGCTGTTCGCGGTGAAGCTGCAGTGGGTCGGCGCCGGCGGCTTCCCCGGCTGGACCGAGGACGAGGGCGGCAGCCCCGGGGAGGCGCTGCTGGCCCTGCTGCTGCCGGCGATCAGCCTGGCGCTGGTGCAGGCGGCCATCCTCGCGCGCATGACGCGCTCGGCGGTGCTCGAGGTCATGCGCGAGGACTACGTGCGCACCGCGCGCGCCAAGGGCCTGTCGCGGCGCCAGGCGATGTGGCGCCACGTGCTGCGCAACGCCGTGATCCCGGTGCTGACGGTCAGCGGCCTGCAGTTCGCCAACCTCGTCACCGGCACCATCGTCGTCGAGAACGTGTTCGTGCTGCCGGGCATCGGCCGGCTGGTGTTCCAGGCGATCAGCAACCGCGACCTCGTCGTCGTGCGCGACGTCGTGATGCTGCTGGCGGCCATCGTCGTCCTCGTCAACTTCGTCGTCGACCTGCTCTACGCCGCGGTCGACCCGCGCCTGCGCCGGAGCCAGGCATGAATTTCCGGTCCCGCGCCCTGCGCCACCCGAGCTTCGTCGTCGGCGGCGTGCTCACGCTGCTGCTGGTGCTGGCGGCGGCCCTTTCGCTGGTCTGGACGCCGCATCCGCCCGCCGAGATCGACATCGCGCAGAAGCTCCAGGCGCCGAGCAGCAGCCATTGGCTGGGCACCGACACCTTCGGGCGCGACGTCGCCTCGCAGCTCCTGGTGGGCGCGCAGGCGAGCATCCTCGTCGGCGTGATCGCGGTGGGCATCGGCGTGCTGGCGGGGGTGGCGCTGGGCTGCCTGGCCGCCGCGCGCCGCGGCTGGGTGGAGGAGCTGGTGATGCGCGCGGCCGACTTCACCTTCGCCTTCCCGGCCCTGCTCACCGCGATCATGCTGACGGCGATCTACGGCCCCGGCCTCGTCATGAGCATCGTCGCCATCGGCATCTTCAACATCCCGGTGTTCGCGCGCATCACGCGCGGCGCGGCCAACGCCGTGTGGGCGCGCGAGTACGTGCTGGCCGCGCGCACGGCGGGCAAGAGCCGCTATCGCATCACGGTCGACCACGTGCTGCCCAACATCGCCAACCAGCTGATCGTGCAGGCCAGCGTCTCGTTCGCCACCGCCATCCTCGCCGAGGCGGCGCTGTCCTACCTGGGCCTGGGCACGCAGCCGCCGCGGCCGAGCTGGGGCCGCATGCTCTCGGAAGCGCAGACCCTGCTGTTCCAGGCGCCGCTGCTGGCCGTCTGGCCGGGCGTGGCGATCGTGCTCAGCGTGCTCGGCCTGAACCTGGTGGGCGACGGCCTGCGCGACCTGATGGACCCGAAGCTGGCGCGCAAGCGCTGAAGGATGGCGCGCCATGAAGATCGAATTCGTCTCCGACATCGCCTGCCCCTGGTGCGCGATCGGCCTGCACTCGCTCGAGCAGGCGCTGGCGGCCCTGGGCGAAGGGGCCGACGTCGAGCTCGCCTTCGAGCCCTTCGAGCTCAACCCCGACATGGCGCGCGAGGGCGAGGACACCGTGGCCTACCTCGCCGCCAAGTACGGCCGCACGCCCGGGGAGATCGCGCAGACGCAGGCAGCGATCCGCGAACGCGGCGCCGAGCTCGGCTTCGCCTTCGGCGAGCGCACGCGCGTGTGGAACACCTTCGACGCCCACCGCCTGCTGGCCTGGGCCGGCGAGGTCGACCCGGCGCGCCAGCGCGCGCTGCAGCATGCGCTGCTGCGCGCCTACCACGGGCGCGGCGAGAACACGAGCGACCCCGCCGTGCTGCAGGCGCTGGCCCTCGAGGCCGGCCTGGACGGCGCGCGCGCCGCGGCCATCCTCGCCAGCGACGCCTACGCCGCCGCGGTGCGCGAGCGCGAGCGCTTCTGGCAGGAGGCCGGCGTCCACGCCGTGCCCGCCGTCGTCATCAACCGCCGCCACCTGATCAGCGGCGGCCAGCCGCCCCAGGTGTACGAGGACGCGCTGCGGCGCCTGCTGGCCGCACCACGCGCGTGACCCGGCCGCCGCCGCCCCCGCAGGACGCGGCCGGCGCGCCGCTGCCGCCTGCGCCTGGGCGCGCCAGCGCAGACGACCGCCGGCGGCAGAAGGCGGCGATCGACGAGGACAACCTGCGCCGCATCCGCTGGGTGGCGCTGGCGATGCCGCTGCTGAACCTGCTCTTCGTCGCCCTGCTGCTCAGCCTGCGCGCCGACGCCGAGCCGCGGGTGCTGCAGTGGCAGGAGGAGCTGCGGCGGCTGCACCTGGCGATGGCGCCGAGCTTCGTGGTCCTCGGCCTGGGCTCGGTCTGGCTGCTGCACCCGCGCCGGGCCGCGGGCCCGCTGCGCCGCGCCTGGACGCTGCTCACCGGCGCCTGCGCCCTGGGTTTCGCGATCGCCTTCGTCGCCGCCGACCAGCGCGTGGGCGGCAACATCGCCACCTTCCTGCTCGGCAGCATCATCACCGGCGTCGTCATCGTGATGCCGCCGCTGTCCTCGGCCCTGCTCTACCTCGTCGCGCTCGCCGTGTTCTGGCTCGTCGTCGGCCGCACGCAGGCCGACCCGGTGCTGCTGCTGGCGGCCCAGCTCAACGGCACCACCGGTGCCGTGCTGGGCTGGGTGCTGGGCGCCATCACCTGGCGCCAGGCGCTCGAGAACAAGCGCCTGACGCTGCAGCTGCAGCGGGCAGCGACGGTCGACAGCCTGACCGGCCTCTTCAACCGCGTGGAGACGGTGCGCCTGGTCAACGACGAGCTGCAGCGCGGCCAGCGCCACGGCCATCCGAGCAGCCTGCTGCTGCTGGACCTGGACCACTTCAAGCAGGTCAACGACCGCCTCGGCCACCCCGGCGGCGACCGCGTGCTGCAGCGCGCGGCGGCCGTGCTCGTGCAGTCGCTGCGCGCGCATGACCGCGTCGGCCGCATGGGCGGCGAGGAGTTCCACGTGCTGCTGCCGCAGACCGACGCCGCGGCCGCCTACGCCCTGGCCGAGCGCGTGCGCCAGCGCCTGGCCGAGGCGCTGGCCGGGTCCGGCGGCGTCACCTGCAGCATCGGCCTGATCACCGCCGAGGTCGGCGAGGAGGTCGACTTCGAGCACCTCTACGTGCTCGCCGACCACGCCCTCTACCGCGCCAAGGAAGGCGGCCGCAACCGCTGCGAAGTGGCGATCTGAGCGCGCCGCGGCGCGTTGCGGCGCGTGGCGCCGAGGTAAAGCTGCGTTGCTGCGTCGCCGCCAGACGCCGCAGCGGCGTTGAAGCGCTTGTCTTCACGAGCTTCACGGAGGTGAGCATGCGCCGCACCCCATGGCTGCCGCGAGCGGCCCTTGTGCTGAGCCTGGCCCTTGGCGGCTGCGTCGTCGCCCCGGTCGGCCGCGGCGGCTACCCCTACGACGACGGCCCGGTGGTCGAGGTCGCCCCGCCGCCGCCGCGCTACGAGGTGCGGCCACTGCCCCCGGCCGTGGGCTACGCCTGGATCGGCGGCTACTGGTCCTGGCAGCTCGGGCGCCATGTCTGGATCGGCGGTCGCTGGGCGCTGCCGCCGGCCCCCGGCCGCGCCTGGGTGCCCGGCCACTGGTACCGCAGCGGGCCGGGCTGGCGCTGGCGCGAAGGTCACTGGTAGGCGGGGCACCCGGACACCGGCCGACCCGTTATCGTTGCCGGGTGTCCGAACTCCTCGCCGTCTCCGACCTGCGCGTCACCCTGCAAACCGCCCGCGGCCCGGCCGCGGCCCTGCGCGAGATCGCCTTCTCGATGGCGCGCGGCGACACCGTCGGGCTGATCGGCGAATCGGGTTGCGGCAAGTCGATGACGGCGCTGGCGCTGATGGGGCTGCTGCCCGAGGGCGCGCGCGTCGACGGCTCGATCCGCCTGCACGGCGAGGAACTCACCGCGCTGCCCGAGTCGGCACTCTGCCGCGTGCGCGGCAACCGCATCGGCATGGTCTTCCAGGAGCCGATGACGGCGCTCAACCCGCTGCACACCATCGGCCGGCAGATCGGCGAATCGCTGCGCCTGCACAAGGGCCTGTCGGGCGCGGCAGCGCGCGCGCAGGCGCTGCGCCTGCTCGAGCGCGTGCAGCTGCCGCAGGCCGCGCAGCGGCTGGACGCCTACCCGCACCAGCTCTCGGGCGGCCAGCGCCAGCGCGTGGTGATCGCCATCGCCCTGGCCTGCGGGCCCGACCTCCTCGTCGCCGACGAGCCGACGACGGCGCTGGACGTGACGATCCAGCGCGAGGTGCTGGACCTCATCCGCGAGCTCGTGCGCGAGGACGGCATGGGCCTGCTGCTGATCAGCCACGACCTCGGCGTGATGGCCGACACCGTGGCGCGCCTGCTCGTGATGTACGGCGGCACGGTGGTCGAGAGCGGGCCGACCGCGGCCGTCTTCGGGCGCCTGGCGCACCCGTATTCGCGCGGCCTCTTCGCCGCCCGCCCGCGCATCGGCCTGCCGCGCGGCACGCGGCTTGCGACCATCCCGGGCCGCGTGCCCGAGCTCGCCGACCTGCCGCGGGGCTGCCCTTTCGCCGACCGCTGCGCGCTCGTCGTCGACGCCTGCCGCGCGGCACTTCCCGAACCCGACGAGGTCGGCCCGGGGCACGCGGTGCGCTGCATCCGCTGGAAGGACGCATGAGTGCTCATCCCGCAGCGCGCGGCGCGGAGGGTATTCCCGTGAGCGGCATGACCGAGGCGGCCTTGCTCGAAGTTCACGAGGTGCAGCAGCGCTACCCGCTGCCGCGCGAGCACCTCTTCGGCCCGCGGCCCGTCGTGCAGGCGCTGGCCGGCGTCAGCTTCACGCTGCAGCGCGGGAAGAGCTTGGGCATCGTCGGCGAATCGGGATCGGGCAAGAGCACGCTGGCGCGGCTGGTGATGGCGCTCGAGCACCCGAGCGCCGGCCGCGTCTGCTTCGAGGGGCAGGACCTGGCGAGCCTGGATGCCGCGGCGCTGCGCCGCGCGCGCGCGGGCTTCCAGATGGTCTTCCAGGACCCCTACGGCAGCCTGGACCCGCGGCGCAAGGTGCTGCAGACCGTCGCCGAGCCGCTGGCCGTGCTGCACGGCGCCGGCCGCGCCGAGCAGCGCGAGCGCGCGGCCGAGGCGCTGGATGCCGTCGGCCTGCGGCCGGCCGACCTCGACAAGTACCCGCACGAGTTCAGCGGCGGCCAGCGCCAGCGCATCGCCATCGCGCGGGCGCTGATCACGCGGCCGCAGCTCATCGTCGCCGACGAGCCGGTGAGCGCGCTCGACGTCTCGGTGCAGGCCCAGGTGCTCAACCTGATGCAGGACCTGCAGGACCGCTTCGGCGTCACCTACCTCTTCATCAGCCACGATCTCGCCGTCGTCGACCTGGTCTGCGACGAGGTCATCGTGCTGCAGCACGGCCGCATCGTCGAGCAGGGCGCGCCGGCAAGGCTCTTTCACGCGCCGCAGCACCCCTACACGCAGCGGCTGCTGGCCGCCGTGCCCGGGCGCGGCGCCGTCGCCCCCTGAATCCGCAGGAAGGAGCCCGCTCCATGACCGCTTGGCACGAGCTGCAGGCGCACGAACTGAGCGAGGCCTACCGCCGCCGCGAGCTCTCGCCGGTGGAACTGACGCAGGCGGTGCTCGAACACATCGCCCGCTGGGAGCCGCGCCTGTGCGCGCTCTGGGCCTTCGAGCCCGACGCGGCGCTGGCCATGGCGCGCGCATCGGAGCAGCGCTGGCAGCGCGGGCAGCCGCTTTCGGCGCTGGACGGCGTGCCGGTGACGATCAAGGAGAACATCGCCACCCGCGGCGTCGCCTTGCCCTTGGGCACCGCGGCCACCGAGCTGATTCCCGCCGCCGAGGACGCGCCGCCCGCGGCGCGGCTGCGCGAGGCCGGCTGCGTCTTCCTCGCCAAGACGACGATGCCCGACTACGGCATGCTGTCCTCGGGCCTGAGCAGCTTTCACAAGCTCGCGCGCAACCCCTGGGACCTGAGCAAGAACCCCGGCGGCAGCAGCGCGGGCGCAGGGGCCGCGGCGGCGGCCGGCTACGGGCCGCTGCACATCGGCACCGACATCGGCGGCTCGATCCGCCTGCCGGCGACCTGGTGCGGCATCGTCGGCCTCAAGCCCAGCAACGGCCGTGTGCCGATCAAGCCGCCCTACATCGGCCGCGTCGCCGGCCCGATGACGCGAAGCGCGACCGACGCCGCGCTGATGATGAGCGTGCTCAGCCGCCCCGATTGGCACGACGCGAGCAGCCTGCCGCCCGCGGCGATCGACTGGCGTGCGCTGGACGCCGACGTGAAGGGCCTTCGGCTTGGCCTGCAGCTCGACGCCGGCTGGGGCCTGCCGGTCGACCCCGAGGTGCGCGCGGTGGTCGAGGACGCGGCGCGGCGCTTCGCGGCCGCGGGCGCGCAAGTCGAGCCGCTTTCCCCGTTCCTTAGCGCCGCGATGGCCGAGGGCATCGACCGCTTCTGGCGCGTGCGCTCGTGGCTCGACATCTCGGCGCTGCCGCCCGAGCGCGCCGCGCGCGTGCTGCCCTTCATCCGCGACTGGGTGGCGCCGGGCGCCGAGGTGAGCGCCGCCGCGCTCTTCGCCGGCTTCTCGCAGATCGCCGCGCTGCGCGACGCGACGGTGGCCGCGACGCAACCCTTCGACTTCGTGCTGAGCCCCGTCAGCCCGGTGCCGAGCTTCCCGGCCGAGTGGGCGATGCCGAGCCACGACGCCGCGCGCGCGATGCACCACATCGGCTTCACGCTGCCCTTCAACATGAGCGAGCAGCCGGCGATCAGCGTCCCGGCCGGCCACACGGCAAGCGGACTGCCGATCGGCCTGCAGATCAGCGGACGGCGGCACGACGACCTCGGCGTACTGCGCCTGGCCCGTGCCTTCGAGCAGCTGCGCGCACCGCTGCGGCCCTGGCCGCAGCCGCGGGCTTGAGTGCCGCGGTGCAGCCTCATACCGATGCGCCTTCATCCATCGAGAACGGCATCAACGGTTTCCCCCTCGCCCCGCTTGCGGGGAGAGGGTCGGGGTGAGGGGCTGCGGCGACGCGCCACCACCCTCACCCCTACCCTCTCCCACAGGGTGGGAGAGGGCGTAGCGCCTTGCCTGCGCGCCATGCCGATGAACGCAATCTGGTATCACACCCGCCGCACGCCGACCCAGCGGGCGAGTGCGGCGCACAGGCGCTCGGCGTCGATGGGCTTGGTGAGGAAGTCGTCCATGCCGTCGGCCAGCGCCTGCTCGCGCTCGCTGACCAGCGCCGCGGCGGTGAGCGCGATGATGGGCACGCTGCGGCCGGCGGCGCGCACGCGCAGGGTGCGCGTGGCCTCGTAGCCGCTCATCTCGGGCATCTGCAGGTCCATCAGCACCGCCTCGTAGGGCTTGCCGGCGGCCGCGGCAGTCTCGATTTCCTCGATCGCCTCGCGGCCGTCGCTGGCCTGGCCGACCTCCACGCCCCAGCGTTCGAGCATGGCCACGGCGATCAGCATGTTGACGGCGTTGTCCTCGACCATCAGCACGCGCGCGCCGCGCAGCCGCTCGGCCTGCGTCTGCGCCTGCTGCTGGGGCGGCGGCAGGCTTGCCGCCTCGGGCAGCGGCAGCTCGGCCCAGAAGCAGCTGCCGCGGCCGAGCTCGCTGGCCACGCCGACCTCGCCGCCCATGAGCTGCGCCAGCTCGCGGCAGATCGACAGCCCGAGGCCGGTGCCGCCGAAGCGGCGCGTCGTCGATTCGTCGGCCTGCGTGAACGGGCGGAAGAGCCGCGCCTGCACTTCGGGCGCGATGCCCTGGCCGCTGTCGTGCACCTCGAAGCGCACGCGCGATCCCTCGCGCCGCACCAGCAGGCGCACGGCACCGCTGGCCGTGAACTTGACCGCGTTGCCGAGGTAGTTGCTGATGATCTGGCGCACGCGCAGCGGGTCGCCGGCCACGCAGCAGTCGGTGCCGGGCTGCAGCTCCAGCCGCAGCGTGAGGTCGCGACCCTGCGCCAGCGCGCCATAGGCGCGGCAGACCGCGCGCAGCATCTCGCCGAGGTCGAAGGTGGTGGTCTCGATCGGCAGCTTGCCGGCCTCGATCTTGGAGAGGTCGAGGATGTCGCTGATGATGCCGGTGAGCGACTGCGCGCTCTCGGAGATCTGGTCGAGGTACTGGCGCCGCCGCGCCTCGTCGAGGTCGGGCGCGCGCGCGAGGTCGGCCAGTCCCAGCATGCCGTGCAGCGGCGTGCGCAGCTCGTGACTGGTGTTGGCGAGGAAGGCGCTCTTGGCGCGGCTGGCGGCCTCGGCCTCGTCGCGCGCGCGCGCCAGCGCCGCCTCGGTGCCGCGGCGCTCGGTCACGTCCTGCAGCACCCACAGCGTGCCGCCATGCTCGCGCTGCAGCGGGTCGATGCTCTTGACGATCAGGTGCCCGATGAAGCTGCTGCCGTCGCGGCGGCGGCATTCGATGTCGCCCTCGGCCTGCTCGCCGCGCGCTAGCCGCTCGCCGTGCTCGGCGGCCAGGCGCGTGAAGTCGGCCTCGCTGGCCCACAGGACCTCGCGCGGCTGCCCGAGCAGCCCGCCCGGGGGCCAGCCGAACATCTGCTCCATCGTCGCGTTGGCGAGCACGAAGCGCTTGTGCTGCGTCACCGCGATGCCGATCGGCGCGGTCTGCAGGATCGCCTCGCGCTCGGCGCGCGCGCGCTCGCTGGCGGTGACGTCGCGCGCGTTGATCACGACGTACTCGCGCCGGTCCATCGCGAAGCGCGCGCCCGAGACGCGCATCAGCACCGGCTGCCCGGCCTTGGTGACGAAGGTCGCCGTCTGCTCGTGCACGCGGTCGAGTTCGCGCAGCTTCTCGACGAAGCCCTCGCGCTGCGCCGGTTCGTGCCAGATGCCCAGCTCCACCCAGGTGCGGCCGACGACCTCGGCCGCGGTGTAGCCGGTGATGCGCTCGAAGCTCTGGTTGACCATCGCGTAGCGGCCGGTCGCCAGGTCGGTCAGCGTGATGACGTCGGGGCTGGTGGCGACCAGGTGCGAGAGCATCGCCTCCGATCGGCGCACCGCCTCCTCGGCGGCGCGGCGTTCGGTGTCGTCGACGTAGATGGAGAGCACGGCCGGGCCATCCTCGGCCTCGACGCGCACGCCGGTGGCGCGCACCGAGACGCGGCGGCCGAAGCGGCCGGTGAGGCGGTAGTCGGCCACCGGCAGGCCCTGCCCGGACGGCATGTGCTCGAGGTCCTCGATGCGGCGGCGCGCGCGCTCGCGCGAGTCGCCGCTCTCGTAGCTGGCCAGCAGGTCGCGGCCGACCATCGCCGCCAGCGACTCGTAGCCGAACATCGCCACCGCCGCCGGGTTGGCATCGATCACGCGCCCGGCGCGATGCTGCACCAGCGGCGTGGGGATGCGCGAGAACAGCTCCTGGTAGCGCGTCTCGGTGGCCACCAGCGCCTGGCGCGCGCGCAGGTCGTCGGTGACGTCGCGCGCCACGCCCCAGTAGCCGGTGAAGACCCCGCGCTCGTCGAAGCGCGGCTCGCCGCTGATCGCCAGGTCGCGCAGCTCGCCGGAAGGCAGGCGCCACTGGATCGGCAGGTTGTGAAAGGCCGCCCGCGTGTCGAGGTCGGCCTGCAGCAGGTCCAGCGTCTCCTCGCTGCAGGCGAACTCGGGCAGCTCCCAGGGCACGGCGTGCAGGCCCGTCTGGCCGATCCGGCCCGTCCGGCCCATCTGGCCGATGGCCTGGCCCGAGCCGAGCGAGCCGTGGCGGCGCGAACTGGCGGCGACGATGCGGTAGCGCTCGTCGATCTCCCAGTAGGCGTCGGCGGCAATGCCCAGCAGGCTGCGAAAGCGGTGCTCGCGCTCCTCGGCCGCGCGCATGTGGCGCGCGACGATGCCCGCGATCACCAGCCCGCCGGCCGCGCCGCAGCCCAGCACGATCAGGTGCACGACGACCTGCCCGGGCAGGCCGAGGTAGGTCGGCCCCATCAGCACGCCCGAGGCCAGCGACACCGCAGCCACCGCAAGCATCATCAGCGCCACCAGCGGCAGCGCGAAGCGTCGGCGCACCAGCGCGCACATCACGCAGGCCAGCAGCGTGAAGAGCGCGAAGGACGGCGCGGAGAAGCCGCTGCCGATGCCAAGCGCCGCCAGCGAGGTCGCCGCCACCGCCAGCGTCACCAGCAGGACCAGCGCCCGCTCGACCCCGCGCGGCGCCACGAACAGGCTGGCGAGGCCGCCGAGCCCCAGCGCGCCGAAGGCGACGAAGGCGGCCAGCAGCGGCGCCGGGCGGCTGGCCGGCACCGCCATCGGCGCGATCAGGACCGCGCCGACCAGCCCGAGCAACGCCAGCAGGCTGAAGACGTAGCGCGCGATCAGCGGCTGCACGCTTGCGCCGGCCGCGCCCGCTCCACCCGGCGCAGCCTGCGCGCGCAGCCGGGGCGGCGTGCGCGGCGGCTCGAGCAGCGACTCGGGTGCTTCGGCCAGCAGCGATTCGTCGATCTGGGTTTCGGAGGACAAGGCAGGGGCTCTTCCGATGAACGCGGGAGCATGCCCCGGTGCTGCCCGCTCTGGCGCGCGCCCGGGGCGCTTGTTGCGTGCAGTCCTGCTCAGGGCGACGCCGCGCGCGCCTGCTGCAGGGCGTCGCGCGCGGCGATCGCCGCCGCCCGCGCGGCGGCGGCGAAGTCCGCCTCCCGGCTGGCGTAGAGCACGGCGCGCGAGGAGTTGACGACGATGGGCGCGCGCGTCGCGCCGCCCTGCCCGCGCCAGCCCGCGCGCACCGTCGCCGCGGCATCACCGCCCTGCGCACCGATGCCCGGGATCAGCAGCGGCAGCGTCGGCGCGAGCTCGCGCACGCGGGCGATCTCCTGCGGGTAGGTCGCGCCGACGACGAGGCCGAGCTGGCCGCTGCGGTTCCAGTCGCCGGCGGCCAGGCGCGCGACGCGCTCGAAGACCAGCTCGCCATCCGCCAGCCGCTGCGCCTGCAGGTCGGCGCCGCCCGCGTTGCTGGTGCGGCAAAGCAGGAACAGGCCCTTGTCGGGCCAGCGCAGGTAGGGCTCGATCGAATCGAAGCCCATGAAGGGCGAGAGGGTGAGCGCGTCGGCGCGGTAGCGCTCGAAGGCCTCGCGCGCGTACTGCTCGGCGGTGGCGCCGATGTCGCCGCGCTTGGCGTCGAGGATCACCGGCACCTCGGGTGCGACGCGGCGGATGTGCGCCAGCAGCCGCTCGAGCTGGTCCTCGGCGCGGTGCGCGGCGAAGTAGGCGATCTGCGGCTTGAAGGCGCACACCAGGTCGTGCGTGGCGTCGACGATGGCCGCGCAGAAGTCGGCGATGCGCGAGGCGTCGCCCTGCCACGCGCCGGGGAAGCGCGCCGGGTCGGGGTCCAGCCCGACGCAGAGCATCGAGGCGTTGCGTCGCTCGGCGTGGGCGAGTTGCTCGGTGAAACGCATGGGCAAGGCTCCGGTGCGGCTCAGATCCGCCGCGCCAGCGTCGCCGCCAGGCCGGTGTAGGCCGCGGGCGTGAGCGCCTTCAGCCGCTGCCGCTCGGCCTCGGGCAGCTCGTGCAGCGAGTCGATGAAGGCGTGCATCGCCTCGCGCGTCATCGCCTTGCCGCGGGGGTATTCCTTCAGGCGCTCGTAGGGATCGGGCAGGCCGTAGCGGCGCATCACCGTCTGCACCGGTTCGGCCAGCACCTCCCAGGCGGCGTCGAGGTCGGCGGCCAGCGCCGCCGCATTCAGCTCGAGCTTGTCCATGCCGCGCGCGAGGCTCGTCAGGCCCAGCAGCGCGTAGCCGACCGCCACGCCCATGTTGCGCAGCACCGTGCTGTCGGTGAGGTCGCGCTGCCAGCGGCTGATGGGCAGCTTCTGCGACAGGTGCGAGAGCAGCGCGTTGGCGAGGCCGAAGTTGCCTTCGGCGTTCTCGAAGTCGATCGGGTTGACCTTGTGCGGCATGGTCGAGCTGCCGACCTCGCCCGCGCGCGTCTTCTGCTTGAAGTAGCCGAGCGCGACGTAGCCCCAGACGTCGCGACACCAGTCGATCAGGATGGTGTTGGCGCGGGCGATGGCGTCGAACAGCTCGGCCATGCCGTCGTGCGGCTCGATCTGGATCGTGTAGGGGTTGAAGGTGAGGCCCAGGCGCTGCTCGACGACACGGCGACCGAAGGCCTCCCAGTCGAAGTCGGACCAGGCCGCGAGGTGCGCGTTGTAGTTGCCGACCGCGCCGTTCATCTTCGCCGGCAGCGCCACCGCGGCGATCTGCTGGCGCGCCCGGCGCAGCCGCGCCAGCACGTTGGCCGCTTCCTTGCCGACCGTCGTCGGGCTGGCCGTCTGGCCGTGCGTGCGGCTGAGCATGGGCACGTCGGCGTGGGCATGCGCGAGCGCCTGCAGCTGCCCGGCCACGCGCTCCAGCGCCGGCAGCAGCACCTGCTCGCGCGCGGCGCCAAGCATCAGCGCGTGGCTGGTGTTGTTGATGTCCTCGCTGGTGCAGGCGAAGTGGATGAACTCGAGCGCCTGCGCAAGCCCGGGCAGCGCGCCGAGCTCGGTCTTCACGCGTGTCTTGATCCAGTACTCGACCGCCTTCACGTCGTGGTTGGTGGTCTTCTCGATGGCCTTGATCGCCTCGGCGTCGGCCTCGCCGAACTGCTGCACGAGCGCGCGCAGCGCCGCCTGCGCCGCTGCCGGCAAGGGCGGGAACTCGGCGAAGCCGGCTTCCGACAGCGCGATCAGCCACTCCACCTCGACCTGCACGCGCCGGTGCATGAGGCCGAACTCGGAGAGCAGCGGGCGCAGCGGCGCAAGCGTGGCGGCATAGCGGCCGTCCAGCGGCGACAAGGCGGTGAGCGGCGACAGGGCAGGGGAGCTCATCGAGCGCAGCGGGCGCAGGGCGCCGAAGGCGGGGGTCGGGAATTCTAGGTCGACGCCGAGCGGGATACTCGGGCATTGATACCCTATTGGGTATAAGCCCTATACTCTACCCGGTACCCACGAACGCGCTGGAGGAAGCCATGACACAGGCCCAGGACGAGGCGAAGAGCGTTCCCGGTTCGGCAGGCCTGCCGTCGCTGAAGCGCCGGCACTGGTTCGGCCTGGCGGCCGCAGGCCCCGCGGCCGGCAGCGCGCTGCTGAGCGCGGCCGGGCCGGCGGCGGCGCGCACGAAGACGCAGGCGCACGTGGTGATCGCCGGCAGCGGCCTGGGCGGCATCGCGGTGGCGCACCGCCTGCAGGCGCTGCTGGACGGGGTGAAGATCACCATCGTCGACGCCAAGGAGGAGCACAACTACCAGCCCGGCTACACGCTGGTGGCCAGCGGCGTGTGGCCGGTGGCGAAGGTGCGCGAGCGCAATGCGCAGCTGCAGCCCGAGGGCGTGCAGTGGGTGAAGGAGATGGTCGCCGGCTTCGATCCCGAGGGCCGGGCCGTCATCACCGCCTCGGGGCGGCGCATCGGCTACGACTTCCTCGTCGTCGCCACCGGTGTGCACCTGGACTACGCGCAGATCGAGGGCATGGACGTGCAGGCGATCGGCCGCGAGGGCCTCGCCAGCGTCTATCCCGGCCCGCAGGCGGCGACCGCCACCTGGGAGGCCATGCAGGCCTTCGTCGCCAAGGGCGGGCAGGCGCTGATGACGCTGCCGGCCACGCCCTTGAAGTGCGCCGGTGCGCCGCTGAAGATGACCTTCATGCTGCGCGACCGCCTCGCGCAAGCGGGCACGCTCGAGCGCTCCCGCGTGCAGTTCATGTCGGCGCTTGGCAACGTCTTCGGCGTCAAGGCGGTCAACGACAACGTGCTCGCGCGCTGGCAGGACCTGGGCATCGCGGTCGAGACGACGCAGAAGCTGACGGCGATCGACATCGGCCGGCGCCTGGCCACCTTCACCAGCCCCGAGGGCGAGAAGAGCGAGCGCCCCTACGACTTCGTGCACGTGGTGCCACCGATGCGCGCGCCCGACGCCGTGAAGGCGAGCGCGCTGGCCTGGCAGCAAGGGCCGTTTGCCGCCGGCGGCTGGCTCGAGGTCGACAAGGGCACGCTGCAGCACCGGCGCTATGCCAACGTCTTCGGCGTCGGCGACATCAACGGCACGCCGCGCGGCAAGACCGCGGCGACGGTGAAGAAGAGCGCGCCGGTGGTGGCCGGCAACCTCGCCGCGGTGATCGCGGGGCAGGCGCCGCCGCTCGACTTCGACGGCTACACCTCGTGCCCGATGATCACGCGCGAAGGCTCGGCGCTGCTGATCGAGTTCGACTACGAGGGGCGCCTCACGCCCTCGCTGCCCTTCATCGAGCCGCTGCAGGACAGTTGGTTCGCCTGGCTGATGAAGGTCCGCATGCTCAAGCCCGCCTACATGGCGGTGCTCAAGGGCCGCGTCTAGTCACCCGAGGAGATCACCATGTACGAGATCTGGCTGGCGATGAACATCGTGTGGGAGATCGCCCTCACCGCCTGGCCCTGGCTGCTGGCGCTGGGCGTGCTGATCGTGGTCCTGTGGGCGATCGCGCTGCAGCGCGGCCGCGCGCCCTGGGGCGCGGCCTTCGCCAGCACGCTCGCGGTGGGCGTGGTGGCGGCGGCGGCAATGATCCTCACGCTGCCGATGTGGTCGCAGTCGCGGCTTGCGGAACTGGCCTACTGGCCCGACTGGGCGACGCTGCTGGGCATCGCCGCGGCCGCGGGCGGCGTGGCCATGCTGCTGGCCTGGCCGCTGCTGGCCAGCCTGCAGCGGCAGCGCTGGCCTTCCCCGCGCAGCTAGCGCAGACTGCGGCCACCCTGCCCCGAGCCGACATGCCCGCGATCCCCACCATGCCCGCCATGCCCGCCATGCCCGACCCTGCTCCCCCGCCCGCCTTCGCCGATGCCGCCGCCGCGTGGGACAGGCGCTTCGCGGCCGAGGGCTTTCTCTTCGGCACCGAACCCAACGCCTGGCTGCGCGAGCACGCGGGCGTCTGGCGGCCGGGCCAGCGCGTCCTGAGCGTGGCCGACGGCGAGGGGCGCAACAGCGTCTGGCTGGCGCAACAGGGGCTGCAGGTGCAGGCCTTCGACATCTCGCCGGTGGGCGTGGCCAAGGCGCGCGCATTCGCCGCGCGAGCCGGCGTTGCGGTCGACTACGCGCTCGCCGACATCGACGGCTGGCCCTGGCCGCAGGCGGCCTTCGACGGCATCGCCGCGATCTTCGTGCAGTTCGCCGACCCGCCGCGGCGCCAGCGCCTGTTCGC
>CAUJJO010000137.1 GCA_963205125.1 Pseudomonadota bacterium
AGCCTGCAGGCGCTGCGCGACCCGTCGACGCTGCTGATCGCCTTCGTGCTGCCGGTGGTGCTGCTCTTCCTCTTCGCCTACGCGGTCTCGCTGGACATCCGCAAGGTCCGCATCGGCGTGGTCGTCGAATCGCCGGGCGCGTCGGCGCAGGCGCTGGCCGCGGCCTTTGCCGCCACGCGCTATCTGGACGTGACGTTCGCGCATGACCGGCGCGAAGTCGCCGGGCAGCTCGTCTCCGGCCGGCTGCGCGGCTACGTCGTGATCCCGCGGGATTTCGAGCGGCGCCTGGCGCTGCAGGGCAGGGAGCCGCTGGTGCAAGTCATCACCGACGGCTCGCTGCCCAACACCGCGAACTTCGTTGCTCAATACACGCAAGGCGTGGTGCAGGCCTGGCGCGCGGGGCTTGCCGGCGCGCCGTCAGCGACGCGCATCGAGCTCGAGCCGCGCTACTGGTTCAACGCCGAGCTGCAGAGCAAGCGCGCCCTGGTCCCGGGCGCGATCGCAATCGTGATGACGATCATCGGCACCATGCTCACCGCGCTCGTGGTGGCGCGCGAGTGGGAGCGCGGCACGATGGAGGCAGTGCTCTCGACGCCGGCCTCGGTGGTCGAGATCCTGCTGGGCAAGCTCCTGCCCTACTTCGCGCTGGGCATGCTCTCGACGCTTGGCGCCGCGGCGCTGGCGGTGCTCGTCTTCGACGTGCCGCTGCGCGGCTCGCTGGCGGCGCTGCTGCTGCTGTCGGCGGCCTTCATGCTGCCCGCGCTCGGGCAGGGCCTGCTGATCTCGGCGCTGGCGCGCAACCAGTTCCTGGCCGCGCAGATCGCGCTCTTCTCGGGCTTCCTGCCGGCCTTCATGCTCTCGGGCTTCCTGTTCGAGATCGACGCGATGCCGCAGGCGATCCAGGCCATCACCTGGCTGATCCCGGCGCGCTATTTCGTCGCCTCGCTGAAGACCGTGTTCCTGGCCGGCGACGTGTGGGCGGTGTTCCTGCCCAACCTGCTGGCCATGACAGCGATGGGCATCGCGCTGCTGCTGCTGGCACGGCGCTCCACGCGCAAGAACCTGCAGGCCTGAGGAGGCGCGGCGCATGATCCGGCTCTTCACAGGCACGGCGGGCAGCTTGCAGCCCGCAAGGCTGTGGGCGCAGTTCTTCAAGGAGGTGCTCAGCATCCTGCGCGACCCGCGCAGCCGCATGGTGGTCTTCATCCCGCCGCTGCTGCAGTTGCTGGTGTTCGCCTTCGCCGCCACGCTCGAGGTGCGCAACGTGCAGCTCGCGGTGCTCGACCAGGACGGGGGCCGCGGCTCGCACGAACTCGTGCAGCGCCTCGTGCACGCCGATTTCGTCGCCGCGCTGCGCCCGGTCGACAACCCGGCACAGCTGCATCGCATGCTCGACCATGGCGAAGTCCTGGCCGCACTCGCGATCCCGGCGGATTTCTCCCGTCGCATCGCCGCCGGCGAGACCGGCCGGGTGCAGCTGCTGGTGGACGGACGGCGCAGCAATTCGGGCCAGATCGTCGTCGGCTACCTGGCCGCCATCGCCGCCGAGGCCGGCGCTGAACTGTCCGGCCCTGAACCGGCCGGCGGCGCCGCAGGATCGACGCCGGTGGCGCTGCGCCACGCCTTCAACCCGAACCTGGTCTACCGCTGGTTCATCGTGCCGGGCCTCACCGGAATCCTGGCACTCTTCAGCGCGCTGCTGATCACCTCGCTGTCGATTGCGCGCGAGCGCGAGCTCGGCACCTTCGACCAGCTGCTGGTCTCGCCGGCCTCGACGCCGGAGATCATCATCTCCAAGTCGATGCCGGCGCTGGCCATCGGCACGCTGCTGGGCCTCATGATGGTGGCCGCCGCGACCTGGCTGTTCGGCATCCCCTTCACCGGCTCGCTGGCGCTGCTGGTGCCCGGCCTGCTGCTCTTCATCCTCTCGGTCGTCGGCATCGGCCTGATGATCTCGGCGGTCAGCGCGACCCAGCAGCAGGCGATCCTCGGCGCCTTCGCGATCGGCGTGCCCGCGGTGCTGATGTCGGGCTTCGCGACCCCGGTGGAGAACATGCCGGTGCTGCTGCAGTGGCTCGCGCAGGCGATCCCGCTGACCCACTTCCTCGTGATCGTCGAGGGCAGCTTCCTGAAGTCGATGCCGCTGCCCGACGTTCTCGCAAGCCTGTGGCCGCTGGCGCTGATCGCGCTGGTGACGCTGGCGCTGGCCACCGCCTTCGTTCGGGGACGACTGCCATGAAGCCCTCCACCCTCTCCCGCACGCCCATCCTCGCAAGCCGGTCGCAGACCGCTCACCGCCGGGCACGGCCATCGCTCGTGGCCCTGGCCAGCCTGCTGCTGGCAGCCTGCACGACGGTCGGCCCCGACTACCGGGAGCCGCCGGTGCCCGTCGGCAACGGCTGGAGCCAGGCGCAGCCCGCCGGCGAGTCCGCGGTCGAGCTCGCGCGCTGGTGGGCCGCGCTCGGCGATCCGGTGCTCGAGCGCCTGGTCGAGACGGCGCTCACCCGCAACCTCGAACTGCGCCAGGCCCTGGCCCGCATCGACGAGGCGCGCGCGCTGCGCGAGCGCACCGCGGGCGCCGCAGCGCCCAGGGTCGGCGTCGGGGCAACGGTCGGGCGGCAGCGCCTGAGCGAGAACGGGCCGCTGCCGGTGGGGCGCATCCCCGGACTGCAGGCCGATCAGACCCTGCACGATGCGGGCTTCGATGCGAGCTGGGAGCTGGACCTCTTCGGCGGGCAGCGCCGCGCGCAGGAGAGCGCCGACGCCCGCGCCGCGGCGGCGCAGCTCGACGCGCAAGGCGTGCGCATGCGCGTGGCGGCCGAGGTGGCACGCAACTGGTTCACGCTGCTGGGCGCAACGCAGGAGCTGCACGCCCAGCAGGCGGGCATCGAGTCGCTGCATCAGACCCTGGCGCTGCTGCGCCAGCGTCATGCCGCGGGCGATGTCGGCGCGAGCGAGCTCGATGCCACCGCGGCGCTTGCGGCCGCGGCGCAGGCCAGCCTGCCCGCGATCGAGGCGCGAAGGCGTGCCAGCGCCCTGGCCCTCGGACTGCTGCTGGGCGGCGTGCCGGAACAGGAACTGGCGCTGCTGCAGGACACGCCCGAGCTGCGGACGCTGGCGGCCTTCCCGGTCGGCGAGCGCGCCGAGCTGCTGCGCCGACGCCCGGACGTGCGCGCGGCCGAACGCCGCCTGGCCGCGAGCACCGCCGAGATCGGCGTGGCCACCGCCGAGCTCTTCCCGAAGCTCTCGATCAGCGCGGGCGGCGGGCTGCAGGCGCTGGCCACGGGCGACTGGTTCGATGCGTCCAGCGCGCGCTGGGCGGTGCTGCCGCTCATCTCCTGGCGGCTCTTCGATGGCGGGCGCGTGCGCGCCGAGATCCGCGCCCGCGAAGCCGGGCAGCAGCAGGCAGCACTCGCCTACGAGCAGGCGGTCCTCGCGGCCCTGGGCGATGCCGAGCGGGCGCTTGGCGACTACCGCGCGGGCCTGGACGCGCTCTCCGGACGCCGGGCCGCAGAGGAAGCCAGCCGCCGTGCGCTCGAGCATGCGCGCGCACGCCTTGCTGCCGGCGACATCGCGCGGACCGAACTGCTTGCCGCCGAGCGCCTGCTGCTGGAGGCGCGAGCCGCCAGCGCGCGCGCCCACGGCGCCGCGGCGGTGCAGATGGTCGCGCTCTACAAGGCGCTGGGCGGCGGCTGGGACGGGGCACACGCGCCGGGCCAGAGCGCCCCCGCCGGCCCAGCGGTCGCGGCGGTGCGGGCGCGCAGCCCGCAGGCCGGGACAGCACAGACCGGCGGCCATGCCTTCGGCTCGGTGGCCTCGAGCCCGGGGGACTGAAGCCTCGCGCGGCCGCTCGAGACACGCGCTGGGTCCGCCGCCCGTTCATCCCTTTCCTGCGCCCATTCCGTCCACTTCATTGGAGCCGAACATGCAGACCTCGTCATCCGCATCGATCCGTCTTGCCGCCCTGGGTGCGACGTTGCTCGCCCTGGCCGCGGGCCCCGCGGCGCTAGCCCAGGATGACCCCGAGCCGATGGCGCTTCGGGGCATCATGAAGCAGCTCGACCGCGACCTGCAGGCCGTGACCGGCGCCATCGCGGTGGAGGACTGGCCCCGCGTGGGCGAGCTCGCGCCGAAGATCGGCCGGCACGCCGAGCCGCCGCCGCCGGAAAAGCTGCGCATCCTCGGCTGGCTGGGCGCCGAGGCCGGCAG
>CAUJJO010000138.1 GCA_963205125.1 Pseudomonadota bacterium
CGTGGCCGACGGCCAGAAGCCGGTGCAGCGGCGCATCCTGTTCGCGATGGAGCGCATGGGCCTGGGCTTCACGCCGCCGGGCGGCGCCAAGCCGGTGAAGAGCGCGCGCGTCGTCGGCGACGTGCTCGGCAAGTTCCACCCGCACGGCGACCAGGCGGCCTACGACGCGCTGGTGCGCATGGCGCAGGGCTTCGCGCAGCGCTACCCGCTGATCGACGGCCAGGGCAACTTCGGCAGCCGCGACGGCGACGGCGCGGCGGCGATGCGCTACACCGAGGCGCGCCTGTCGCCGATCTCGCGCCTGCTGCTGGACGAGCTGGACGAGGGCACGGTCGACTTCCAGCCCAACTACGACGGCTCGCAGCAGGAGCCGCGGCTGTTGCCGGCGCGACTGCCGTTCTCGCTGCTCAATGGCGCCAGCGGCATCGCGGTGGGCATGGCCACCGAGCTGCCGAGCCACAACCTGCGCGAGGTGGCGCAGGCGGCGGTGGCGCTGCTGAAGGACGAGCGCCTGCCGGACGACGAGCTCTTCGCGCTGCTGCCGGGCCCCGACTTCCCCGGCGGCGGGCAACTCATCAGCAGCGGCGCCGAGATCCGCGCCGCCTACGCCAGCGGCCGCGGCAGCCTGAAGGTGCGCGCGCGCTGGACGATCGAGGACCTGGCGCGCGGGCAGTGGCAGCTCGTCGTCACGGAGCTGCCGCACGGCACGAGCGCCGCGCGCGTGCTCGAGGAGATCGAGGAACTCTCCAACCCCAAGCTCAAGCTCGGCAAGAAGGCACTGACGCAGGAGCAGCAGCAGCTCAAGGCGGCGGTGCTCGCGGTGCTGGACGCCGCGCGCGACGAGTCGAGCAAGGACGCGCCGGTGCGTCTGGTGTTCGAGCCCAAGAGCCGCACGGTCGAGCAGGCGGCGCTCGTCAACACGCTGCTCGCGCACACCAGCCTCGAGACGAGTGTTGCGGTCAACCTCACCGCGATCGGCCTGGACGGCAAGCCGGTGCAGAAGAACCTGCGCCAACTGCTGGCCGAGTGGCTCGCGTTCCGCCAGGCGACGGTCGCGCGGCGCACGCGGCACCGGCTGGCCAAGGTGCTGGACCGCATCCACGTGCTCGAAGGGCGGCAGCTGGTGCTGCTGAACATCGACGAGGTGATCCGCATCATCCGCAACGCCGACGAGCCCAAGCCGGCGCTGATCGAGCGCTTTGCCCTCACCGATCGGCAGGCCGAGGACATCCTCGAGATCCGGCTGCGCCAGCTCGCGCGACTGGAGGCGATCCGCATCGAGCAGGAGCTGGCCGACAAGCGTGCCGAGCAGAAGAAGCTCGAGGAGATCCTCAGCAGCCCGGCGGCGCTCAGGCGCACCGTGATCAAGGAGATCGAGGCCGACGCGAAGCAGTATGGCGACGATCGCCGCACGCTGATCCAGGAGGAGCGGCGCACCGCGGTCGAGATCAAGGTCGTCGACGAGCCGGTGACGCTGGTCGCCAGCCTCAAGGGCTGGGTGCGTGCGCTCAAAGGCCATGAGGTCGACACCGGCGCGCTTTCGTTCAAGGCCGGCGACGCGCTCTACGGCGCCTTTCCCTGCCGCAGCGTCGACACGCTGCTCGTCTTCGGCAGCAACGGGCGCGTCTACAGCGTTGCGGTGGCGCAGCTCCCGGGCGGGCGTGGCGACGGCGTGCCGATCACGACGCTGATCGACCTCGAGGCCGGCACGCAGGTTTCGCACTTCTGGGCCGGTGCGTCCGGGCAGACGCTGCTGCTGTCGGGCACCGGCGGCTTTGGCCTGATCGCGCGCGCCGGCGACCTGCAGGGCCGCAACAAGGCCGGCAAGGCCTTCCTGACGCTGGATGCCGCCGACCGGCCGCTGCCGCCGGTGGCGGTGCAGCCGGGCTGCGCGCAGGTGGCGTGCCTGGCGATGGACGGGCGGCTGCTGGTGTTTGCGCTCGACGAGCTCAAGCTGCAGCCCGGCGGCGGGCGCGGCCTCACGCTGATGGACGTCGACGCGAAGACGCCGCTGGTCTCGGTGGCCGTCTTCGCCGACGCGCTGCGCGTGCTCGGTCAGGGGCGCGGCGGCAAGGACAAGGAGGAGGTCCTCAAGGGCGCGGCGCTTGCCGCGTACCAGGGCAAGCGCGCGCGCAAGGGGCGCAAGGTCGACGGCTTCCCCAAGCCGATGCGGGTCGTGTGAGCACGCCAGGCGCTGCCCGGCCGCAGCCTGCAGCCGAGCTGCCGCTGTGGCGCCAGCGCGAATACATGCTGCTGTGGAGCGGGCAGCTCGCGACCAACGTCGGCGCGCAGGCCTCGGGGATCATCTACCCGATCCTGATCCTCGCGCTCACCAGCTCGCCGGTGCAGGCGAGCTGGGCGACCGCCTTGCGCATGGTCCCCTACCTGCTGCTGAGCCTGCCGGTGGGCGCGCTGATCGACCGCTGGGACCGCCGCCGCGTGATGCTCGTCTGCCACGCGGCGCGGCTTGTGGCGGTCGTCAGCGTGCCGCTGGCGATGGCCATGGGCGTGCTGACGATCGCGCACATCTACCTCGTCGCGATCGTCGAGGGCGCGCTGCACGTCTTCTTCAACATCGCCGAAACCGCGGCCCTGCCGCGCGTGGTCGCGCCGCGCCAGTTGCCGCAGGCCACGGCGCAGAACCAGGCCGGCTTCGCCGCGGCGGCGATCGTCGGCCCCGCGGTGGGCAGCGCGCTCTACCAGGCGGTCGGGCGCGGCTTTCCCTTCGTCGTCGATGCGGCGAGTCATCTGCTGGGCGCCGTCGCGGTATGGAAGCTGCGCACCTCGTTTGCCCCGTCGCGCGAGCGCCAGCCGCGGCCGCTGCGTGCCGAGGTCGCCGAAGGCATGCGCTGGCTGTGGCAGCAGCGCGTGGTGCGCGACATGGCGCTCGTCACCAGCGTGCTCAACGGCATCAACGCCGCACTGCCGCTCTTGCTGATCGTGCTGGCGCAGGAGCGCGGCGCAAGCGCTGCGCAGATCGGCCTCGTCTTTTCGCTGGGCGGCGTCGGCGCGATCGTCGGCGCGCTGCTCGGCGGCGTGATCGCGCGGCAGCTGTCCTTCGGCCACGCCATCCTGCTGAGCGTGGGCGTGCGCGCGCTCTGCATCCCCTTGCTGCTGCTGTGCCCGGGGCCGTGGACGCTTGGCGCCGTCTACGCGCTGGCCAGCCTCTTCGGCCCGCTCTACGACGTCGTGCAGTTCAGCTACCGCATCGCGCTGATCCCCGACACGCTGCAGGGCCGCGTCAACAGCAGCTTCCGGCTCTTCGCCTTCCTGCTCAACCCGGTCGGTGCAGCCGCCTGCGGCTGGCTGCTCGAGCACGGCGGCTCGGGCTGGACGACGGCCTTCTTCGGCGCCCTGTGCGTGCTGCTCGCGCTGGCCGTGCGCTGGGACCCGGCGATCCGGCACGCGGTGCATCCGCACACGCGGGTGCATGAGGTGGGGGCGTGATGGAGGGAGGGTGGCGCGACAAGGCCTTGCGCGTGTTCCAGCTCGCACCAGCGGGCTGAAGCGCACCGCGACCCTCGGGCAGCCTTGCCGTCACGCGTCAGCTCGAGCGAGGAGTGTGACGCCGCTTTGCACCTGCTGCAGGCGGCCGGCTCTCGGACAGCCTGCCCGTGACGTACTTGTGCAGGACGCTTGCGATCAGGGTCTGATACGGCATCCCTTCTTCGAGTGCCCGGGCCTGGATGTCCTGAAGATCCACCGACGACAGGCGGATATTGACGCGCTTGTCCTTGATCGCGGTCGCTCGCGCCGCGGCGCGCAGGCGTTGAAGTTCGGCCTTGCCCGCGCTGGGCTTGAGCTTGCCCGATTCGTAGGCCTGGAGGACTTCGAGCTCGTAAGGATCCAGCTTAGACATCGTCCGACTCCTTGGCGATGAGGTCTCGGGTGGCCTTGCGGCTGGGGATGATCGTCTTCAGGAAGAAGTGGTCGCCTTCCTCGACGAAGGGCACCAGGTAGGCGTATCCGGCGACTTCCACGACCATGACCTTCTGCCGAGGGTACTTCTTCGGGTTTGGGTGCGGCACAAGCTCGAGCAGCGCACCGGCTTCCACGGCAACCGTGATCTCTTCAAAGGAGATCCCGCGTTCGGCCTCGAGCAGGGCATTCTTCTCAGCCGACCACCTGAAGGGCCTCATCCTCGAATCATAGCAAGCGTGTGCCGAATGTCATCACTGACGACGAGTGGCACCAGGTCTCGCTACTCGTAGTGCGTCCACATGCGCAGAACCCTGACGGTGCGCTCCTCGACGAAGATCTCGTAGACCAGCCTGTGCTGAATGTTGATCCGGCGCGAAAAGGCGCCTTGAAGATCACCGACCGGCTTTTCGAACGAGGGCGGGTGCTGAAAGGGATCGTTCGCGATCAAGCTCAGCAACTCCTGCGCCTTGTCGCGCAGGCCTGCGGCAGCGAGCTTCCTGGCATCCTTCTGTGCATGCTCCGAATAGACGATCGTCCAGCTCACCAGTCGAGCTCCTTCGAGCTTTCGCTCAAAGGCTCGGCCATGGCCTCCTTGATGGACTCCCGCATGCCGGGCACGGAGAGCAGGAACAGCGTTTCCTGGATTGCGTTCCAGTCTTCTTCGGACACAAGAACCGCGGACTGTCTCTTGCCCGAGATGAATACCGGCTTGTGCGATTGCGCGGCTTGATCGATCAGGCGATACAGGTTCGCACGAGCTTCGCTGGCGGTCAGTGTGGTCATCCGATTGAGCTTCGAGAGTAGAAGAGGGGGGGGTAGGGCGCCCCAAGGCGTACGATAAAGCGTACATATGGTCAAGACCACCCTTGGACCATGGTAAGCCCAGGGTCGACGGTCGGCAGCGGCATCACCGCGGGCAGCATGGCGACTTCGGGGGCATGTTCGACCCGGTCGGATCGGCGCGCGCCATGCCCCGCCCGGCCGCATGGTTTGACCCGGTATCGACCCCCTGGGGGCTGGCATAGACTGGCCTGCACGCATCGCGGCGTGCGCGCAGCCCGAGCCCTCGGGCGGGGCAGGGCTGCGGTGCGCTGCGGGGAGACCGCAAGGAGAGCCAAGCCCGTGCAGCCGACCAACGTGTCCGATCCGGCCTACTTCCACAAGGTCGTGGATTGCCAGTGGGCCTGCCCTGCCCACACTCCCGTGCCGGAGTACATCCGGCTGATCGCCCAGGGGCGGTATGACGCCGCCTACATGGTCAACTGGGTCGCCAACGTCTTCCCGGGCATTCTTGGACGCACCTGCGACCGGCCCTGCGAGCCGGCGTGCCGGCGTTCGCGCGTCGAGGAGAAGAACCTCGGCAAGCCCGAGCCGGTGGCGATCTGCCGGCTCAAGCGCGTGGCCGCCGACTTCAAGGGGCAGGAGATCCGCGCGATGATCCCGCGCCCCGAGCCGCGCAACGGCAAGCGCGTGGTCTGCGTCGGCGGCGGGCCGGCGAGCCTGACCGTCGCGCGCGATCTCGCGCTGCAGGGCTACGCGGTGACCGTGTTCGAGGCGGAGAAGAAGGCCGGCGGCTTCATGTGGAGCCAGATCCCGCGCTTTCGCCTGCCCGAGAGCGTGATCGACGAGGAGGTCGGCACCATCCTGGGCCTGGGCGTCGAGCTGCGCGCGGGCCAGCGCATCGATTCCTTGAAGGCACTGCTGGCCGAGGACTGGGACGCGATCTTCGTCGGCAGCGGCGCGCCGCGCGGGCGCGACCTGCAGATCCCGGGCCGGCAGGAGGCGGCTGGGCACATCCACGTCGGCATCGAGTGGCTGGCCTCGGTCTCCTTCGGGCACGTGAAGTCGGTCGGCAGGCGCGTGCTCGTGCTCGGCGGCGGCAACACGGCGATGGATTGCTGCCGCAGCGCGCGGCGCCTGGGTGCCGAGGACGTGAAGGTCGTCGTGCGCAGCGGCTTCGCGGAGATGAAGGCCAGCCCCTGGGAGAAGGAGGACGCGATGCACGAAGGCATCCCCATCCTCGACTTCCACGTGCCGCTGGCCTTCGTGCACGAGGGCGGGCGGCTGGTGGCGATGCGCTTCCAGATCGTCGAGGCGCGCTACGACGAGAAGGGGCAGCGCAGCCTCGTTCCCACCGGCGCGCCGGATGTCGAATTGCCCTGCGACGAGGTGCTGATCGCCGTCGGCCAGGAGAACGCTTTCCCATGGATCGAGCGCGACGCCGGCATCGAGTTCAACCGCTGGGGTCTGCCCGTGCTCGACGAAACGAGCTTCCAGTCGACGCTGCCGCGCGTCTTCTTCGCCGGTGACGCGGCGCTCGGGCCGAAGAACATCATCACGGCGGTCGCGCAGGCGCACGAGGCCGCGGTGTCGATCGACCGCTTCTGCCACGACGAGGACGTCGCCAAGCGCCCGCCGCCCTACACCAATCTGGTGTCGCAGAAGATGGGCATCCACGAGTGGAGCTACGACAACGCGCCGACCAACGACATGCGCTTCAAGGTGCCGTGGGCGCCGGCCGAGCAGACGCTCACCAGCATGCAGGTCGAGGTCGAGCTCGGCTTCGACCTCGAGACGGCGTGGAAGGAGGCTCAGCGCTGCCTCAACTGCGACGTGCAGACGGTGTTCACCGACCGCCTGTGCATCGAGTGCGACGCCTGCGTCGACATCTGCCCGATGGACTGCATCACCTTCACCCACAACGGCGACGAGGACGACCTGCGCACGAGGCTGAAGGCCCCGGCGCAGAACCTCGACCAAGCCTTGTACGTCAGCGGGCCGCTGAAGACCACGCGCGTGATGGTCAAGGACGAAGACGTCTGCCTGCACTGCAGCCTGTGCGCCGAGCGCTGCCCCACCGGCGCCTGGGACATGCAGAAGTTCCTGCTCATCACCCCCAAGGCGGGCCCGGCCTGCCGCGACAGCACGCCCGCGAACAAGCGCGTGGGAGCCGGTACATGACGATCAACCGCATCGAGGCCGTCAACGACTTCGTCGTCAAGTTCGCCAACGTCAACGGCTCGGGCTCGGCCTCGGCCAACGAGCTCTTCGCCAAGGCCATCCTGCGCACCGGCGTGCCGGTGAGCCCGCGCAACATCTTCCCGAGCAACATCCAGGGGCTGCCGACCTGGTACGAGGTGCGCGTCTCGCAGGAGGGGTGGCTGGGCCGGCGCGGCGGCGTCGACATGATGGTGGCGATGAACCCGCAGACCTGGGAGCGCGACCTCGCCGAGATCGAGCCCGGCGGCTACCTGTTCTACGACAGCACGCGCCCGATGCCCGAGAGCGCGTTCCGTCGCGACATCACGGTGATCGGCATGCCGGTCACGGCGATCTGCAATGCCACCTACGAGGATCCGCGCCAGCGCACGCTGTTCAAGAACATCATGGTGCTGGGCGCGCTCTCGGCGCTGATGGACATCGACGCGCAGGTGCTCGAGGAGCTGCTGGCCGAGCAGTACAAGGGCAAGGAACGGCTGCTGGAGAGCAACCTGCGCGCGCTGCAGTCCGGCCGCGGCTTCGCCAAGGACCACCTGCAGCCGCCACGCCACCCGGGCATCGGCCTCAAGGTACGGCGCGCCGACACCGTGGGCGAGCGCATCTTCGTCGACGGCAACAGCGCCGCGGCGCTCGGTGCCGTCTACGGCGGCGCAAGCGTCTGCGCCTGGTATCCGCTGACCCCCAGCACCTCGGTGGCCGAGGCCTTCACGAGCTACTGCAAGCGGCTGCGGCATGACCCAGAGACCGGCGAAGCGCGCTACGCCATCGTGCAGGCCGAGGACGAGATCGCCGCCATCGGTATCGTCACCGGCGCGGGCTGGAACGGCGCGCGCGCCTTCACCGCGACCAGCGGCCCGGGCGTGAGCCTGATGACCGAGTTCATAGGCCTCGCCTACTTCGCCGAGATCCCGGCGACCATCATCAACGTGCAGCGCGGCGGCCCGAGCACCGGCATGCCCACGCGCACGCAGCAGGCCGACCTGATCAGCTGCGCCTACGCCAGCCACGGCGACACCAGGCACGTGATGCTGCTGCCGCAGGACCCGGCCGAGTGCTTCGAGCACACGGCCACCGCGCTGGACCTGGCCGACCGGCTGCAGACGCCGGTGTTCGTGATGACCGACCTCGACATCGGCATGAACCAGCGCCTGTGCAAGCCCTTTGCCTGGGACGACGCGCGGCGCATGGACCGCGGCAAGCTGCTGAGCGCCGAGCAGCTCGAGGCCGGCTTCGAC
>CAUJJO010000139.1 GCA_963205125.1 Pseudomonadota bacterium
GTGACCGCTGCCTGTACGACCTGCAAGAAGCACTGGCGGCCGTCAAGGCTCTGACGGTAGGTGGCACGCGCGGCCGCCGTGGGAGGTCCGCATGACCTTCGTTACCGCCTGCCGCTGCAACACGCAGACATACACCGTCGCGCAGTTCTGCGCCGACCACAACATCAGCCGCACCCACTTCTACCAGCTCACCAAGGACGGCAAGGGGCCGCGACTGATGAAGCTGGGCCGTCGTGTGCTCATCAGTGCCGAGGCCGCCGCCGACTGGCGCCGGCAGATGGAAGCGGGAATCATCACCGTCGACGACGTGATGCCCCTCGTCTAAGGGGGCCGCCATGCACAAGAAAATAGCCCCGGCGCAAGGCCAGGGTAAAAAGGAAAGCACGCCCATTATCGGCGCTATCTGTGCGACCGGCGATGCCGCGCGCAAAGCCCAGGCGACTATGCAAGCCCGCGCAGCGCTCGCGGGGTTCGAGCTGATCTTCCTCGGCGACGGCTGGGTGCTGGGCCGATGGGGGCGCCTGACCCATCGCCTGGCCGACCTGGACGCGGTAGCGGCTGCGCTGGACCGGATCACCGGGGGTCGGCCGTGAAGCGCGCCGTGACACCTACTCGACGCACGCCGCGCTCGCTGCTGTGCGCGCCGTGCTACTGCCGCTCAACGCCCATGCTGCTGTGCGTCACCTGCGCTAGCTGGAGGCGCCACTACCGCGAAGTGCACGCACGACTTCGGCAAATGGGGGTGCAGGCATGACGCTCGATCAAATTGACGCCGACTTGATCGAGCCCGATCGCCTGGCCGAGTGCGTGATCGACACCCTGAAATCCGAGCGGCGCCGGCCGCCGCGCGACGGACGCCAGCGCGGCATATCGGCACGCGAGGCATTGATCGCGCTGAAGTTCGAGGCAACTTTCGTGTGGGTCTGCGCGGCGAACCTGCGCGCCGGCACGGAGTTGGTCGACGACGACTTCGACCGCCTCGTCGTCGCGTGCCAGCGCATCGACACCATCGTCGAGGAGGCTGCCCGATGAGCGCCCTACTTGAACTGGCGCAGCGCAAGCTCGACGCCAAGGCGCCCAAAGCGCCCATGCCGCGCGGCCGGATCATGGACGCGGCCGCGCTGCTGCAACAGGAGATCAAGCCCGTGAAACACGTTGTGCCAGGCTGGATACCCGAGGGGCTGCTGATCCTAGCAGCGGCGCCCAAGGTGGGCAAGTCGACGCTGATCCTTCAGGTTGCCAACTGCAAGGCGGCCGGCCTGACGTTCTGGGGCTATGACGTGCCGCCAGGCAAGGTGCTGATGATCGACCTCGAAACGAACGAGCGCCGACTTCGACGCAAGCTCGAAGCGGCCGGCGCCACCGCGCTGGAGCCCGGCCGGCTGCTCTACGCGACCGACTGGCCTCGCGGCAATCTGGGCGTCGACAAGATCGCGCAGACGCTCGACGCCGACCCGGAAATCGAGCTTGTCGTGATCGACACCCTGCAGCGATTCCGCGATGTCGGATCGGGCCGCCAGAACGCCTACGCGGCCGACTATGACGCCCTGGCACCGCTGCAGCAGCTATGCCGTGAGCGTTCCGGCCTGGCCATCGTCGTCGTTCACCACAAGCGCAAGGCGGCAAGCGATGACCCCATAGACAGCATCAACGGATCGGCGGCAATCGCTGGCGCGGCCGACTCGATCTGGATCATGGGCCGCAAGGGCGGCGAGTACACCCTGCACATCCAAGCGCGCGACTGGGAGCGCGACGAAGACGAGTTCCGCATCGAACGCGACGGCGGGCAGTGGCGACTGATCGACGGGCCGCGCTACTCGCCGAACGAAGCCGAAGTGCTGAAGCTGCTCGACCTCGGCCAGGGCTTGACGCCGACGGCGTTGGGCGAGGCGCTGGGCATCTCAAAGCAGGCCGCGCACGCCCGGCTGAGTCGAATGCTTCGGGCAGGCCTTGTCCGATGCGCTCAAGGTGTTTGGTATGTCTCTCCCTGACGTTGTTGTATTTCATATTGACAGCATTGACTGTATTGATTGCATTGACTGTATTGACGACGTTGACGGGGTTGACGAGGTGAGCAAGGCCGTCAACGCGTCAATGCCGTCAATGCGTCAACGCACACATTGCGCGAGCACGCCGGCAAGCTGTCCGTCAGCGTGACAACGCAGGTTGTGTGCGCCACTGTTCGCCCACGTACGAAGTTAGCGTTTGACCTACCCATCGGCGCGGGTATCGGGTACATGTTGCAGCATCTTTGCAAATGACACCCCCGATGAACCTCGCTTCAATCCGTGAACAACGTGCCGCCAAAGTCGGCGAGATGCGTGCCATCCTGGCCAAGGCCGAGGCCGACAAGCGCAATCTGACGGCGGCCGAGCAAACGGCCTTCGACACGCTCAAGACCGCTGTCACCGAGCTGGAAGGCCAGGAAGCCCGCGCGCAGTTCCTGGCCGACGCCGAGCGCCGCATGCTGGGCCAGCCGGCCGACGGCGAGCAACGCGACCGCGCCACCCTCGAAACCCGTGTTTCGCTGCTGCGACTGCTGCAGGCGCAGACCGAACAGCGTGCGCTGACCGGCGCCGAAGCCGAGTTCCACGCCGAGGCCGAGCGCCGCACCGGCCGCAAGGCGCAGGGCGCCTACGTGCCGATGTCCCTGCTCGAAACCCGCGTCAACACCACGACCAGTGCGGCGGCGACGGTGGGCACCGACCTTCGTGCCGACCAGCTCATCGGCCCCTTGCGGGCTGCGCTGCTGGCCAGGCGCCTGGGCGTGCGCGTGCTCTCGGGCCTGCAAGACAACGTGTCGATCCCGCGTCAGACCGGCTCGCACACGGTGGGCTGGGTGGCCGAGAACAGCAACGTCGGCGACAGCGACCTCACCTTCAACTCGGTCAGCCTGGCCCCCAAGCATGCGGGCGGCGTGACCGAGATGTCGCGCCAGATCATCATGCAGTCGAGCCCCGACATCGAGCAGCTCATCCGCGACGACATGGCCTTCATGCTCGCCAAGGCCATCGACTCGGCGCTGATCGTCGGCGGTGGCACGAACGAGCCTGTCGGCGTGCTATCCACCCCCGGCATCCAGACGGCCACCCTGGCCGCCCTGAGCTGGGCGAACGTGCTCGACATGTTGCGCAAGGCCGAGATCGAGAATGCCGCATCGACATCCACGTGCTGGCTCGGCTCGCCCGAAGTTAAGGCCAGGCTCGCCGGCGCGCTGAAGGTGTCGGGCGACGCCGGGGCCGGCTTCCTGCTCGACGGTGCACGCATGGCCGAACTGCCGGCCTACTTCACGACACAGGTGCCGCGCAAGACAGGCTCGCCCGACAAGCTGCGCCTCATCCTGGGGGACTGGTCACAGGTCATGCTCGGCGTCTGGAGCGAACTCGACATTTTGGTCAACCCCTTCGACTCCACGGCCTACGCCCGCGGCGGCGTGCTGGTGCGGGCGATGAGCACCGTCGACATCGCGGTGCGCCACCCGACGGCCTTCGTCCACGCCGACGACATCGCGCTCTGATGAAGCTCGAAGTTCGCACGGCCGCTGGCCTGTCGCTGCCCTCGCCTGGCAAGCTGGTGGGCCATGCGGCCGTGTTCGATTCGCCGGCCGACCTGGGGGAATTCGTCGAGGTCATCCGGCCGGGCGCATTCACGCGCAGCCTGGCCGCGCCTGGCGACATCCTGGCGTTGTTCGCCCACGAGCGGCGCAGCGTGCTCGGGAGAGTGTCGGCCGGCACCCTTCGACTGCAGGAGGACCATCGTGGCCTGGCTTTCGAGGTGGACCTTCCCGACACCACTGTGGGCCGTGACCTGGC
>CAUJJO010000140.1 GCA_963205125.1 Pseudomonadota bacterium
GGCGTTGACCTTGTCGACCTCGCGCTGGATCAGCGCGAGCACCTCGGGCGCGCGCGTGAGGCTGGCGTAGTTGCCGAAGGGCACGTCGTGGTCCTGCGCGAAGCGCTCGACGTTCTCCTGGTCGATCATCACGATGCACACTAGGTAGGGCCGCTTGTCGCCGATGACGACGGCATCGGTGATGTAGGGCGAGAACTTGAGCTCGTTCTCCCACTCGCTGGGCGTCACGTTCTTGCCGCCGGCGGTGATGATGATGTCCTTCATGCGGTCGGTGATGCGGAAATAGCCTTCCGCGTCGACCTCGCCGACGTCGCCGGTGTGCAGCCAGCCCTCGGCGTCGATCGCCTCGGCGGTCTTCTGCGGCTGGTTGAGGTAGCCCGCGAAGACGTTGCGCCCGCGCAGCTGGATCTCGCCGGTCGCGGCGTCGATGCGGGCCTCGACGCCCTCGATCGGCGGCCCGATGGTGCCGACCTTGATCGCGTCGGCGCGGTTGATCATGCCGACCGTGCAGGTCTCGGTCATGCCCCAGCCCTCGAGCATCGGCACGCCCAGCGCCATGAACCAGCGCACGAGATCGGGCGAGATCGGCGCGGCCCCGGTCAGCAGGTAGCGGGCGCGGTGGACGCCCACGCTCTTGCGCACGTTGTCCAGCGCGACGAAGCGCGCGAGGCGGAATTGCCAGCGTAAAGCGTGCGGCACCGGCCGACGCGCGAGCACGCAGTCGGCGACGCGCTCGCCGACGCCGATCGCCCAGCGATAGGCCAGCTGCTGCACGCGGCCGGCCTCCTTCACCGCGATCACCACGCCGGAATAGAACTTCTCCCACACGCGCGGCACCGCGAAGAAGATCGTCGGCGCGATCTCGCGCACGTTCTCGGCCACGGTGTCCGGGTTCTCGACGAAGTTCAGGATCGCGCCCGAGTAGATCGACGAGTAGGCGCCCAGCACACGCTCGGCGATGTGGCACAGCGGCAGGAAGCACATGCGCTCGTCGCCCTGCACCTGGGGCAGGTGCACGCCGATCCGGCGCAGCGTCCAGGTGATCGCGCCGTGCAGCTGCATCGCGCCCTTGGGCCGGCCGGTCGTGCCCGAGGTGTAGACGAGGATCGCAAGATCGTCCGGGCCGCGGCTCGCGCAGCGCCGCTCGTACTCGCCGGGGTTCGCCGCGTCGAAGGCGCGGCCGAGTTCGCGCAGCGCGGCCAGGCTCATCACGCGCGCATCGTCGAATTCGCCAAGGCCCTTCATGTCGAAGACGATCGCGTGCCGCAGCAGCGGCAGCCGCGGCCAGACCGCAAGCAGCTTGTCGAGCTGCTCCTCGTCCTCGACGAAGACGATGCGCGTGGACGAATCGACGCACAGGTATTCGACCTGCGGCGCGCTGTCGGTCGGGTAGATGCCGTTGCTCACGCCGCCCGCGCAGAGGATGCCGAGGTCGGCGAGCACCCAGTCGACGACGGTGTTGGCAAGAATCGACGCCATCGCGCCCGGCTGCAGCCCCAGTGCGGCCAGGCCCATCGCGATCTCGCGCACGGCCACCGCGGCCTCGCGCCAGCGCCAGGCGCGCCAGAGCCCGAGCTTCTTCTCGCGCATCCAGGTCGCGTCGCCGCGCGCCGCGGCCGCGTTCAGGAAGAGCTGCGGCAGCGTCCGGCCCTGCGCCAGCGGCTCGCTGTGGCGCGGCAGGGAGGCGAGCTTCCAGAGGCCGCTCATCGCCAGGTCTTTCGCTTCTTCCAGCGCCGCTCCCCGCGCACGCCGCCGGCCTTCATGCCGAGGTAGAACTCCTTCACGTCCTCCTTCTCGCGCAGCACGGCGCAGCGGTCCTCCATCACGATGCGGCCGTTCTCGAGCACGTAGCCGTGGTCGGCGACATTGAGCGCCATGCTCGCGTTCTGCTCGACGAGCAGCACCGTCGTGCCGCGCTCGCGGTTGATGCGCACGACGATCTCGAAGATCTCGTAGGTGAGCCGGGGGCTCAGGCCCAGGCTCGGCTCGTCGAGCAGGATCAGCTCGGGCGCGGCCAGCAGCGCGCGCGCGATCGCCAGCATCTGCTGCTGCCCGCCCGAGAGCAGCCCGGCCTGCTGCTGCAGCCGCTCCTTCAGGATCGGGAAATAGGCAAAGGCCTGCTCCATGTCGCGCGCAACGCCGTCGCGGTCGCGGCGCGTGTAGGCACCCATCAGCAGGTTCTCGCGCACCGACAGCAGCGGGAAGACCTCGCGCCCCTCGGGCACGTGCAAGAGCCCGCGGCGCACGATCGCCGCCGGGTCGCCCGCGGTGATGTCGGCGCCCTTGAAGTGCACGCTGCCGCGCGTGGGGTCGAGGATGCCGCTGATCGTCTTCAGGATCGTCGTCTTGCCCGCGCCGTTGCTGCCGAGCACGGTGGCGATCTCGCCGCGCCGCACCTCGAGGCTGACGCCGCGGATCGCGCGGATCGGGCCGTAGGCGCTCTCGACGTTGGTGAGCACCAGGATCGCGTCGGCGGCCGCGGTGTTCATGTGCGCTCCCGCCGCAGGCTCGAGAGATCCTGGCTGCCGCCGAGGTAGGCCTCGACGACGCCGGGGTGCGCCTGCACCGCCGCCGGTTCGCCCAGCGCCAGCACCTGGCCCTGGTTCATCGCGAGCACGCGGTCCGACACCTTGGAGACCAGGCCCATGTCGTGCTCGACCATCAGCACGGTGATGCCGAGTTCGCGCCGGATGTCGTGGATCCACCAGGCCATGCCCTCGGTCTCCTCGACGTTGAGCCCCGACGAGGGCTCGTCCAGCAGCAGCAGCCTGGGCTTCATGCACAGCGCGCGCGCCAGCTCGACCACCTTGCGCACGCCGTAGGGCAGCCCGGCGATCAGGCTGTCGCGGTAGTGCGCAAGCTCGAGGAAGTCGATCACCTGCTCGACCTCCTCGCGCTCCTGCAGCGCCGCCGCGCGCGCGGCCGGCGTGAAGAAGAGGTCATGCCAGAAGCCGGAGCGCCGGTGCGTGTGGCGGCCGATCAGCAGGTTCTGCAGCACGCTCGCGTGCTCGAAGAGCTCGATGTTCTGGAAGGTGCGCGCCACGCCCAGGCTCGCCACCTCGTGCGGCGCGCAGCGCGTGAGCTCGACGCCGTCGAAGTCGATGCGCCCGCTCGTCGGCGCATAGATGCGGCTGATGAGGTTGAAGACCGTCGTCTTGCCGGCGCCGTTCGGGCCGATCAGCGTGAAGACCTCGCCGCGCTGCACGTCGAAGCTGACGCCGTCGACCGCGCGCACGCCGCCGAAGTGCACGCTGATCTCGCGCACCGACAGCAGCGGGGCGGCGGTCGTTCCAGCGGCGGCGCTCATCGCAGACGCTCCGACTTCTGGAAGCTCTTCTGCCGCTTGAACATGCCGCGGCGGTAGAAGGGAAAGGCGCTGAACCAGGTGCGGATCTTCAGCCAGCGACCGTACAGGCCCATCGGCTCGAAGAGCACGAAGGCGATCAGCACGAGGCCGTAGACCGCGGCCTTGAGGCCCGGGGCCATGCCGATCGCCTCGGGCAGGAAATCCTTGGCGGCGTTGATCGCCTGCGGCATCACGATCAGGAAGATCGCGCCGAGGAAGGCGCCGTGCACCGAACCCAGGCCGCCGATCACGACCATCAGCAGCAGGTCGATCGACTGGATGATGTCGAACTGGTCGGGGCTCAGGAACTTGATCATGTGCGCGTAGAGCGCGCCGCCCAGGCCCGCAAGCGCGGCCGAGATCGCGAACGAGAGGGTCTTGTAGCGCGCGAGGTGGATGCCCATGCTCTGCGCCGAGATCTCGCTGTCGCGGATGGCGACGAAGGCGCGGCCCGTGGGCGAGCGCAGCAGGTTGAGCACGCCAAGCGTCGCGACGATCGCCAGCACCAGGCAGAGCAAGTAGAAGCTCACGCCGTCGTCTATCGACCAGGCGCCGATCGCAGGCGCCTTCACCTGCAGCCCGGCGTTGCCGCCGGTGACCGATTCCCAGCGCGCGAACACCTCGGCGACGACGAAGCCGAAGGCCATCGTCGCGATGCCGAGGTAGATGCCCTTGACGCGCAGCGCCGGCAGGCCGACGACGACGCCGACCGCCGCGGCCAGCAGCATCGCGCACAGCAGCGCCAGCGGGAACGGCAGGCCGGCGGCGACCAGCACCGCCTCGGTGTAGGCGCCGACCCCCAGGAACGCGGCGTGACCGATCGAGAAGAGGCCGGTGAAGCCGGCCAGCAGCATCAGTCCGAGGCCGACGATCGCGTAGATGAGCACGAAAGTCAGCTGCGCCAGGCCGTATTCGGACAGCAGCCAGGGCGCGGCCACGAGCAGCGCGACGAGCAGCGGGTACCAGAAGCGGTGACCCTCGTGGCGCGCCAGCGCGATGTCCTGCGCGTAGCTGGTCTTGAAGAGAAAGCGCATTGCGGCCTCGTCCCTCAGACCTTCTTCTGCATCGCGTCGCCGAAGAGGCCGCTCGGCCTCACCATCAGCATCAGCAGCACGACGACGTAGGCGGCGATGTCCTTGATGCCTTCGGGCAGGTAGAAGCCCGAAAGCGATTCGACGAGGCCGATCACGAGGCCACCAACGATCGCCCCGGGCAGGCTGCCGAAGCCGCCGACGACCGCCGCCGGAAAGGCCTTCAGCCCGATGAAGCCCATGTTCGCGTGCACGAAGGTGATCGGCGCCAGCAGCAGCCCGGCGATCGCGGCGACACCGGCGGCCAGGCCCCAGACGAGGCTGTTGAGCCTTTGCACCGGAATGCCCATGTAGTAGGCGGCGAGCTGGTTCTGCGAGGCCGCCTGCATCGCGATGCCGACGCGGCTGTAGCGAAAGAGCGCGTAGAGCGCGGCGCACAGCAGCAGGGTCGCCGCGATCACGACGAGCTGCTCGACGTTGAGCACCAGCTCGCCGAGCCGCCAGACCTCGTCCTTGTAGGGCACGGGCAGCGCACTGGTGTCGCTGCCGATGCCGGGGACCATCGTGATCATGCCGCGCGCGACGTAGCCCAGGCCGAAGGTCAGCATCACGATCGAAAACGCCGGCTGGCCCAGGATGGGGCGGATCGCGATGCGCTCGGTGGCCACGCCCAGCAGCACCATCGCCAGCACCACCAGGGGCAGCGCAAGCCAGAACGACAGCCCGAGCGTCCCCATCAGCACGAGGCCGAGGAAGGCGCCGAGCATCATCAGCTCGCCCTGCGCGAAGCTCACCGTCTCGGTGGCCTTGTAGATGAGCACGATGCCCAGCGCGATCAGGCCGTAGATGCAGCCTTGCGCAATGCCGCTGACGATGAGCTGCAGGAACTGCAAGCGAAAGACCCCCGCACGAAGCGCCGAGCCCGGATGGGCGCGGCCCATGCTAGCCGCGAGGGCGCGGGCACCCGCCTAGCGGAAGCCCTAGAGCCCCCTCATCGGGGGTCGACGAGCGCGGCGACGCGGCGCGCGCGGCCCCTTGGTGCGAGGTCAGCGCGGGGGCAGCAGGCGCAGCGGGTCGATCGGCACGCCCAGGCGCCGGATCTCGAAGTGCAGTTGCACGCGCTCGGCGTCGCTCGAGCCCATCTCGGCGATCTTCTGGCCGCGGCGCACGACCTGCTCGTCCTTGACCAGCAGCGTCTGGTTGTGCGCGTAGGCGCTCAGGTAGGTCGCGTTGTGCTTGACGATCACCAGGTTGCCGTAGCCGCGCAGGCCCGAGCCCGCGTAGACGACGCGCCCGTCGGCCGCGGCGAGCACCGGGTCGCCGGCCTTGCCGCCGATCGCCAGGCCCTTGTTGCGGCCCTCGTCGAAGGGGGCGACGACCGGGCCGCTCGCCGGCCACATCCAGTTCACTGCCTCGTCGCCTTCGCGCGCGGGCGACTTGGCCGCCGCGGCGGCGCCTGCCGACGCGGCACCCGAAGCTGCTGCCGCACCCTGGGCCGGCGCGGCAGCGGTCGCTGGCGTCGACGCAGGCGCGGAAGGCGTGGAGGTCGGCGTGGTGGTCGGAGCGGTGGTCGGCGGCGCCGATGCCGCCGCGGCCTCGCGCGGCGCGTCCAGCGGGCGCGACTCGACGCGTCCGGCCGCCGGCACCGGCTTCACCACCGCCGCCCCCGGCGCGGCCTGGGCCACGGCATCGGCACCCGGCGGCGCCACGCGCAGCACCTGCCCGACCTCGATCACATGCGGGTTCTCCAGGCCGCTCCAGCGCTGCACGTCGCGCCAGTTCTGGCCATGGTCCAACGCCACGCGGATCAGCGTGTCGCCGGGCTTGACGGTGTAGTAGCCGGGCTTGCCGGCGTTCTCCGCCCCCGGCTGCGCCTTCCCCGCTTCGGCGGCCGGCGTGGTGGCCACGACACCGGCCTCCGCGGGCGCCGGGCGCGCCGCTGCGTTGCGCGGCGGCGGCTTGCGCTCCTCGACCGGCGCATGGTTGGGGCCGCTTGCGCAAGCCGCCAGCAGCGCTCCTGCAACCAGCAGGCTCAGGGCCCGCCACCGGCTTGCGCGTGCGCTCGTGCTGGGCCTCATCGCATCGTCCATCCCTGGGGCTCGTCCATCGTCGGCACGGCGGCCGCGCCGCCTGCCCTCACTCGTCACTCGCGGCCGGATTTTAGGGGGACGAAGTGAACCGCCCCGAGCCGCTGCTCGCGCAGGCCGCTGGCCGTGCGGTCGACGACGACCAGCACCTGCCCGCCGCCGGGCGCATCGTGCATCGGCGCCACCAGGCGCCCGCCGACGGCGAGCTGCTCCAGCCAGGCCTCGGGAATCGCCTCGCCGCCGGCCGCGGCGACGATGTGGTCGTAGGGCGCCCAGGGCGGATGACCGAGCCGGCCGTCGCCGTGGATGAGACGCAGGTCGCCCTGGCGCCAGCCGTGCAGGTGAAGCCGCGCCTTCTCGTGCAGCGGGCGCAGCCGCTCGATCGAGAGCACGCTGCGCGACAGCAACGACAGCAGGGCCGCCTGGTAGCCGCAGCCGCCGCCGACCTCGAGCACGCGCCCGAGCGACCCCTGCGCGCGCGCAAACTCGGAGTCGTGCAGCAGCGCCAGCATGCGCGCCACCACCGAGGGCTTGCTGATCGTCTGGCCGTGGCCGATCGGCAGGCTGGTGTCCTCGTAGGCCTGTGTCGCCAGCGCGCTGTCGACGAAGCGATGGCGCTCGACGCGCGCCAGCGCCTGCAGCACCGGCTCGCAGGCCAGCCCTTCGCGGCGCAGCCGCTGCACCATGCGCTGGCGCACCGCGGCCGAATCCAGCCCCAGCCCCGCCACCGGCACCTGCCGCGCGGCGTCGCGGGCGGCCTGCGCCAGCGGGCGCTGCGGCCGCAGCGGTTCGGGCGGCTGCACGGCAGCGCGCGGCCGCGGCGCAACGGGGGGCGACGCACTGCCGGCCAGGTGGTCCAGCCCCAGCGGAAAACGGCTCGCACGCGGGGGGCGGTTCACCCGGCCGCCGCGCGTTCGAGCCGCGCCGCCCAGGCCGGGCGCGCGGCGTGATCGGTCAGGTCCACCTGCAGCGGGGTGATCGACACCTCGCCCTGCGCGATGGCGTGAAAGTCGGTGCCCTCCTGCGCATCGCGCGCCTCGCCCGCGGGCCCGATCCAGTAGATGACGTCGCCGCGCGGATTGGTCTGGCGCACCACCGGCGCGCTCGGGTGGCGCCGGCCCAGGCGCGTGACCCGGCGCGCGCGGTCCGGCGCATCGGCGCGGTTCGGAATGTTCACGTTGAGCAGGAAGGGCGCCCTGGGCAGACCCTCGGCCAGCACCTGCTCCAGGATCGCCCGCACGGTTGCTGCGGCCGCGTCGAGCTCGCGCCAGCCCTTGTCGACCTGCGAGAAGGCCAGCGCCGGGATGCCGAAGAGAAAGCCCTCCATCGCCGCGGCGACGGTGCCCGAGTAGTGCGTGTCGTCGCCCATGTTGGCGCCGTTGTTGATGCCGCTCACGACGATGTCGGGCCGCGTCGGCAGCACCCCGGTGAGCGCCACGTGCACGCAGTCCGAAGGCGTGCCGTTGACGACCTTCACCGCGTGCCCGCTGGCCACGCGCGCCTCGAACACCGACAGCGGCCGCGTCAGCGACAAGGCATTGCTGGTGCCGCTGGCGTTCTGCTCGGGCGCGACGATGTCGATGGCGCCCAGCCCCTCGCAGGCCCGCGCCAGCGCGGCGATGCCCGGGGCGAGGTAGCCGTCGTCGTTGGCGATGAGGATGCGCATCGCGCGGCATTGTAGGAGCGCCCCCGGCCCGCCCTGGCCTCGGGTTAGCATCCCCGACCCCTTGGAGCCCATCCACCGAAAGCCCCGCATGTCGGTCAAGGTGCTGATCCTGGAAGACAACCCCGTGGCCCGCAGCTTCCTCTGCCGGGTCGTGCGCGAGAGCTTCAGCGATGCGCAGCAGATCGTCGAGGCCGGAGACCTCGAAGGTGCGCGGCGGCAGGTCGCGCTGGCCGGCGGGCCCACCGGGATGCACGGCGCCGACCCGTTCCGGCTCATCCTCGTCGACCTCGAGCTGCCCGACGGCAACGGCCTGGACCTGCTCGCCGAGCTCGCCGCCTACCCGGCGACGAAGATCGTCACCACGCTCTATTCGGACGACGACCATCTCTTCCCGGCGCTGCAGCGCGGCGCCGACGGCTACCTGCTGAAGGAGGACCGCTTCGAGGTGCTGGTCGAGGAGCTGCAGAAGATCGTCCGCGGGCAGCCGCCGCTGTCGCCGGCGATCGCGCGCCGGCTGCTCAACCACTTCCGCAGCGTGCCCGAGGCCGCGCCGGCAGCGGCGGCCGGCCTGCGTGCCGCACCGGGGCCGGCGAACGCGCCGGTGCCGATCGAGAAGCGCCCCGAGCACGAACCGCTGACGCCGCGCGAGACCGAGGTGCTGACCTACCTGAGCAAGGGCTTCACGATCAAGGAGATCGCAAGCCTGATGGGCATAAAGTGGTTCACCGTCAACGACCACATCAAGGCCATCTACCGCAAGCTCAACGTCTCCAGCCGCGCCGAAGCGGCGGTGCTGGCGAGCAAGCAGGGGCTGGTGTGAGGCGCCCGCGCGGCGGCAGCGCCATCGGCTGAGGCGGGCCGGAGCGCGCGCGTGCCCGCTGCGTCCGGACCCGAGGCCGTGGCCGACGACGGGCTGGACTTCGCCGCGCTCGAGCAATCGCTGGCGCTGCACGCGCCGCGGCGCTGGATCGGCTGGCGGCTGCGCCTGCTCGTGCTGGGGACGCTGGCGGCGATCGCCGTCGTCTTCCTGGCCATGCAGATGCTGGCGACGCACCCGCATCTGCCCTCGATTTGGCAACTCACCACGCTCGGCCAGCCCACGCTCGTGGCCAGCCCGCGCGAGGACCTCGCGGCGATGAGCGGGCGCACGCTCGAGCGCATCGAGGCGCCGGGGCTGCCCGCGCTTGCGGCCGACGAGTGGCTGCTGCGGCGCACCGCGCGCTGGCTGGTGGATGGCGATCAGCGCAGCCGCTGGCAGGCGCAGCAGCAGGCGCTGGCCGCGCAGCTTGCGCAGGGCCGCATCACGCTGCACTTCAGCGACGGCAGCCGCCTCGAGCTGGCCATGCCCGCGCTCGGCTACGCCCACATCTCGCTGCTGTTCTGGCTGGCCGCGGTGCTCGCGCTTGCGCTCTACCTGATCGGCCTCACGGTGCTGCTGCGGCGCCCGGACGCCGGCAACGCGCTGTTCGCGCTGATGACGACGGCCCAGGCGCTGAACCTGCTGCTGATCGGCTGCGAGCCCTGGCGCGGCCTGGGCCTGCCGCCGGCCCTGGTGGCGCTGGATCCGCAGGGGCGCATGGCGCTGGACGTGCTGACCGCGATGGCCGCCGCCTCCATCTACGTGCTGCGCCCGCGCCCGATGCGCCTGACGCCGCTGCTGCTGGGCGCGGCCGCGGCCATCGTGCTGGGCTGGGCGTGGCTGGCGCGCGGCCCGGGCGTCCCCGGGCTCTGGCTGCTGACGCAGGGCACGCTGGTCGGCTTCGGCCTCGTCGAGGTGGCGGTGCTGGCCTGGGTGCTGCGCAAGCGCGCCGACCCGGCGCTGGCGCTGGTCGCGCGCATGGCGTGGATGGTGCTCGCGCTGCTCGTGCTGGTGACGCTGGGCGTCTTCGCCACGCGTCACGCCAGCGGCACGGCCCCGGCGGTTGCCGCGGCCAGCGCCGAGGTCTGGTACCTCTTCTTCGCGCTGCTCCTGCTGTTGCTGGCCTTCATGTCGCGGCCGCGCCGCGTGCTGCGCGAGTTCGCGCTGCTGGCGGGCATAGGCACCGTCGCCGGCACGCTGACGCTGCTCTTCGTCGCCGCGTTCGCGCTCGGCGCGGTGGGCGCGCTGCTGCTGGCGGCGGCACTGGCCACGCTGCTCTACGTCGGCGCGCGGCGCTGGATCCTCGCCCGCATGTTCGGCGGCGCCAGCGTGCTGAGCACCGAGCGCACCTTCGACCTGCTCTACCGCACCGTGCGCGAGGCCAGCGGCAGCCCCGAGCGCACCGCGCTGCTGCTGCGCCGGCTGCTGCAGGCGCTCTTCGCGCCGCGCGAGCTGGTGCAGCTGCCGCGGCGCATCGAACAGGCGCGCGTGCTCGGCTCGGGCCGCGCGCTGTGCGTGCCGGTTCCCGGCGCCGACACCGGGCTTGCGCTCGAGGAGATGCTGGTGCTGCGCTTTGCCAGCCACGGCCAGCGCATCTTCACGCACGATGACGCGCAGCTCGCCGATCGCGTCGTCGAGCAGGTCTGCCGCGCCCTCGCGCACGACCGCGCACTCGAACAGGGGCGGATCGAGGAGCGCCAGCGGCTGGCGCAGGACCTGCACGACGACATCGGCGCGCGCCTGCTGACGCTGATGTACAAGGCCGGCGACCCCGAGATCGAGGACTACATCCGCCACACGCTGCAGGATCTGAAGACGCTCACGCGCGGCCTGGCCGCGGGCAGCCAGCCGCTGTCGGACGCCGCCGCGGAATGGAAGGCCGACCTCGGCCAGCGCCTGTCCAGCGCGGGGCTGCGGCTGGAGTGGCGGCTGGACGCCAGGGATGATCCGGTGCTCGGCGTCGTGCCGTGGTCGGCGCTCACGCGCATCCTGCGCGAACTGGTCAGCAACGCGATCGCCCACGCGCGGGCCAGCTGCGTGCGGGTCGAGCTGAAGATCGACGGCAATGCGCTCGTGCTGAGCGTGAGCGACGACGGCCAGGGCGGCGACCCGCAGGCCTGGTCGCACGGCCTGGGGCTGTCGGGCATCCGCAAGCGCGCGCGCACGCTGGGCGGCCAGGTGCAATGGACGACCGCCACGCCCGGCGGCATCCGCTGCACGCTGCGCGTGCCCTTGCCGCGCGGCGACGGCGGGGCGCCCGAAGCGGACTGACCTGGCGCAGCCAGCGGCCTGCGGGCGATGATTCGCATCGGACCTTGCGCAGCAGACAACAAGCGGCCAACGCGGCGGAAAGACATGACGAAACACCAGGACCAAAGCCAGATCAAATGGGTCGCCGACTTCATCTGGAACATCGCCGACGACCGCCTGCGCGACGTCTACGTTCGTGGCAAATACCGCGACGTGATCCTGCCGTTCACCGTGCTGCGGCGGCTCGACGCCGTGCTGCAATCCACCAAGCAGGCGGTGCTGGAGCGAAAGCAGTTCCTCGACGCGCACAAGGTGGCCGAACAGGACGGCGCGCTGCGCATGGCCGCGGGGCAGGCCTTCTACAACACCAGTGATTTCACGCTTGCCAAGCTGAAGGCCAGCGCGGCCGGGCAACGCCTGCGCGACGACTTCATCGCCTACCTCGACGGTTTCTCGCCCAACGTGCAGGAAATCCTCACCAAGTTCAATTTCCGCAACCAGATCCAGAAGCTCGTGGATGCCCACGTCCTGGGCTACCTGATCGAGGACTTCCTTGATCCCGAGGTCAACCTCTCGCCGCTGCCCGTGAAGGACGCGGAGGGTCGCGTCAAGCTGCCGCCGCTGGACAACCACGGCATGGGCACGGTGTTCGAGGAGCTGATCCGCCGCTTCAACGAGGAGAACAACGAGGAAGCGGGCGAGCACTTCACGCCGCGCGACGTGGTCAAGCTCATGGCCAAGCTGCTGTTCCTGCCCGTGGCCGAGCGCATCCAGTCCGGCACCTATCTGCTCTACGACGGTTCCTGCGGCACCGGCGGCATGTTGACCGTGGCCGAGGAAACCTTGCAAGAGCTGGCCGACGACCACGGCAAGGAAGTCTCCATCCACCTC
>CAUJJO010000141.1 GCA_963205125.1 Pseudomonadota bacterium
CGCCGAGCAGTACGCCGCCGACGGCTTCGTCGTGCTCGCCCCCGACGTGTTCTGGCGCCAGGCGCCGCGCGTGGAACTCGGCTACGCGGACGCCGACCGCCAGCGCGGCATGGCGCTCGCGCACGCCTGCAAGCCCGAGGATTTGCTCGCCGACATCGCCAGCACCGTCGCCGCGCTGCGCGCGCGGCCTGAGGTCGGCACGGCCAAGGTCGGCGCGCTCGGCTACTGCATGGGCGGGCGCCTGGCCTGGCTCGCCGCGGCGACGACCGACATCGATGCCGCCGTGCCCTTCTACGGCGGCGGCATCCACACCATGCTGGACCGCGCGGCAAGCATCCGCTGCCCGCTGCAGTTGCACTACGCCGGGCGCGACGCGCACATTCCGCTTGCGGCAGTCGAGCAGGTGCGGCAGGCGCTCGTGGGCAAGCCGGCCGAGGTGCACGTCTACCCCGGCGCCGAGCACGGCTTCAACTGCTGGTCGCGCGACTCCTACGACGCCGCGAGCGCGGCCCTGGCGCACGGCCGCGCCACGGTGTTCCTCGCGCAGCAGTTGTTCTGAGGACCTCAGGGCTGGGCTGCGCCCAGCCCGTACCCCCCGCGGGGGTCAAGCAACGTGGCGGAGCCACATTGGCTTGTGACGCCGCTCAGGGCACGCGCCTGAGCTCGGTGCTGCCCGGCGGCTGATAGTACGGATCGTTGGTGCTGGAATAGCTGCCGTCGCCGTGCTGCAGCACGCGGTTGCCGCCGTGGATGCTGCTCTGCACCGGCTTGCCGCTCGTGTCGCGGTAGGTGTTGTATTCGCCGATGCCTTCGAGCGTGCGGCGCTGCATGCGATCGTTCGTCGCCTGCGTGTTGGCGTAGGTCTGCGCCTGGATGGCCGAGAGCTCGCGCTGCGTCTGCGCGCGGATCGCGGCGCGGTCGGCAGCGCCCTTGGCGTTGATGCGCGCCATTTCGCGCGCGTGCCATTCGTCGATCTGCCGACGCTGCTTGCCCGAATACTGCTGCTCGGCCCGCAGGCCGGTGTCGCGCATCAGCGCCAGCCACTGCGCGTTGGGCTTCATCGAGGCGACGATGCGCGCGCCGAGTTCCGCATCGGGCGCGGCGCCCAGGCGACGCTGGGCGTAGACGATTCCCGAGCCGCCCATCACCGTGCCCTGGATCGCCGTGAAGGTGACGCTGGTCGAGAAGCGCTCCTGCATCTCGCCGCCCGGCGTGGCGTAGGCGACCAGCAGTTCGCCAGTGTCGATCCTGCGCTGCATGCCCTGGGCGACCGGCGGCGCCTGCGCCTCGGCCTGGGCCGCGAGGTCGGCGCGGTCGCGGTAGTCGAGCACGCGCGCGCCGGCGCGGCGCTGCTGCACCACGGCCATGAGGAAGTCGCGGGTCGAGGCCAGCGGCAGCACCGGGCACGGGTTCATCTGCACGCTGCGGCCCTGCAGCTGCCAGGTGAAGGGATGCATGACCTCGAAGGCCTCGCTGCCGTCGGGCGCCGCGGCGATCCAGGCGATGCGCAGATGATTGCCCACGCAGGGGTCGCTGCGCTGCCAGCTCACGCCGCCCTGCACCTGCCAGCCGGCAGGAATCTCCAGCGTGGCTGCGTTCATCGGCTGACCGAAACCCTGCGGGTCGACGATGGCGACTTCCCGGCTGCCTCCACCGACCGCCGCGCGCAGCGTGGCCGCCAGACCGCCGGGTTGCGGCGATGGTGATGACTGCTGCGCCTGCGCCTCGGGCGCCGGGGCGGCGTCGGCGGCTTCGATTTCGTCCTCGTCGGCTGCGCGATCGCAGGCCGCGAGGGCAAGTGTCACGAGGCCGGCGCCCAGGACACGGCGAAGGCAGCGTATGGCCATGGCGAAGCCCTCCTCTCGAGCATGCATGCGGCATGCTAGGCCCGTGCAGGCGAGGCGGCAACGCCCGAAGGCGGGGGCTCGGCGCCGTGCGCCGGCTCTGCCCGCAGCCTGAGCCGGCGCGAGCTCTACAGCATCAAGGCCAGCCGCTCGAGGATCAGCACCGCGAAGAAGGCGAACGCGGCCAGCAGCGCCCACTTCATGATGAGCGCGCCGCGGCGGCGCCAGATGGCCTCGCGCGTGCCGATGTACATCGCAAAGCAGAGCACGGCGGCGAGCATCAGCAGGCCGAAGACGAGGCGGGCAATGAGCATCAGGGCACGCGAGGGGCTGGGGTGGCGGGGCGGGTCGCGTTGCGCCTCACCACGCGGGCGCGAGGTCGGCCAGGCCGCGCGGCGCGTCGGCTGCGCGCTCGAAGCTGACGATCTCGTAGGCGCCGGCGTCGGCCAGCAGCGCGCGCAGCAGGCGGTTGTTGAGCGCGTGCCCGCCCTTGAACGCGGTGTAGGCGCCGATCAGCGGCTTGCCGGCGACGTGCATGTCGCCCATGGCGTCGAGGATCTTGTGCTTGACGAACTCGTCGTCGTAGCGCAGCCCCTCGGCGTTGAGCACGCGGTAGTCGTCGACGACGATGACGTTGTCCATGCTGCCGCCCAGACCCAGGCCGCGCGCGCGCATCATCTCGACGTCGCGCGTGAAGCCGAAGGTGCGCGCGCGCGCGATGTCGCGCTTGTACTGGCCCGAACTGAAGTCGAACTCGACGCGCTGGCCGGTGGCGTCGAGCGCCGGGTGGTGGAACTCGATCTCGAAGGCGAGCTTGTAGCCGTCGAACGGCGAGAGCCGCGCCCACTTCAGCGCAGCGCCCTCGCCCTCGCGCACCTCGACCGTCTTCTTCACGCGCAGGAAGCGCTTGGGCGCGCTCTGTAGCGCGATGCCGGCGCTCTGCAGCAGGAAGACGAAACTGGCCGCGCTGCCGTCGAGGATGGGTACCTCGTCGGCGGTGATGTCGACGTAGAGGTTGTCGATACCCAGGCCCGCGCAGGCCGAGAGCAGGTGCTCGATGGTCTGCACCTTGGGGCCGCCGGCATCGTCGACGCGGCTGATCGTCGTCGCCATGCGCGTGTCGCTGACGGCCTCGGGCGTGACCGGGATGTCGACCGGCCGCGGCAGGTCGATGCGGCGAAAGACGACGCCGGTGTCGGGCGGCGCCGGGCGCAGCGTCAACTCGACCTTCTGGCCGCTGTGCACGCCGACACCGACGGCGCGCGTGAGCGACTTCAGGCTGCGTTGGGGAACCATGCGGCGATTGTCCCCGATGCGCGCGCCTGCGCAGGCCTTGCGCTACGCTGCAGGCATCCCGCAACGAGGGCCAGGAAGGCCCAGGGAGTCGCCCCCCATGAAGTCCCGTGCCGCCGTCGCCTTCGGGCCCGGCCAAGCCCTGCAGCTCGTCGAGATCGACGTCGCGCCGCCGCGCCGCGGCGAGGTGCTGGTGCGCATCACGCACGCGGCCATCTGCCACACCGACGCCTTCACGCTCTCGGGCGACGACCCGGAAGGCGTCTTCCCGGTCGTGCTCGGCCACGAGGGCGCGGGCATCGTGATGGAGGTCGGCGAGGGCGTCACGAGCGTCAAGCCCGGCGACCACGTGATCCCGCTCTACACCGCCGAGTGCGGCCAGTGCCTTTTTTGCAGGAGCGGCAAGACCAACCTGTGCACGGCCGTGCGCGCCACGCAGGGCAAGAGGCTGATGCCCGACGGCACGACGCGCTTCTCCTGCCAGGGGCAGCCCATCCACCACTACATGGGTTGCAGCAGCTTCAGCGAGTACACGGTGGTCGCCGAAGTCTCGCTGGCCAAGGTCGACCCGGCGGCCGATCCCGAGCAGGTCTGCCTGCTGGGCTGCGGCGTGACGACGGGCCTGGGCGCAGTGAAGAACACCGCCCGCGTGCAGCCCGGCGACACGGTGGCGGTGTTCGGCCTCGGCGCCATCGGCCTGGCGGTGGTGCACGGCGCGCAGCTCGCGCGCGCCAGGCGCATCATCGCGATCGACACCAACCCGTCGAAGTTCGCGCTCGCGCGCAGCTTCGGCGCCACCGACTGCGTCGACCCGAACGAGCACGACAAGCCGATCCAGGAGCTCATCGTCGGCATGACGGGCTGGGGCGTGGACCACTCCTTCGCGTGCATCGGCAACGTCAAGGTGATGCGCGCCGCCCTCGAGTGCGCGCACCGCGGCTGGGGCCAGTCGGTGATCATCGGCGTGGCCGGCGCCGGGCAGGAGATCGCGACCCGGCCGTTCCAGCTCGTCACCGGCCGGCGCTGGCTGGGCACGGCCTTCGGCGGCGTCAAGGGCCGCAGCGAGCTGCCCGGCATGGTCGAGGACGCGATGGCCGGGCGCATCCGCCTCGCGCCCTTCATCACGCACACCATGCCGCATGCCGAGATCAACAAGGCCTTCGAGCTGCTGCGCGAGGGCAAGTCGATCCGCAGCGTCGTGCATTACTGAGCACGCCGTCATGGCAAGCCGCGCACGCGTCGTCGCCGTGGCCGGGGCGACCGGGCTGGTCGGGCGCGAGATCGTCACGCGCCTGTGCGCCGAGGCCGACGTGGCGCGCGTGCACGCGCTGGCGCGACGGCCGCTTGCGCAGTCGCATGCCAAGCTGCAGATGCACGTCGTCGACTTCGCCGCGCTGGCGCTGCTGCCGGCCCTCGACGAGGTCTACCTCGCCCTGGGCACGACGATCAAGGACGCCGGCAGCCAGGCGCGCTTTCGCGCCGTCGATTTCGACGCCAATCTCGCCGTGGCGCGCGCCGCGCAGGCCGCGGGCGCAGGCCGCGCCGGCCTCGTCAGCGCGATGGGCGCAAGCGCAGGCTCCTCGGTGTTCTACAGCCGCGTCAAGGGCGAGCTCGAGGAGGCGCTCTCCGCCCTGGCCTTCGACGCGCTGGTGATCGCGCGGCCGTCGATGCTGCGCGGCGACCGTGCCGCGCTCGGCCAGCCGGTGCGCCCCGGCGAGCTGCGCTGGGCGCGGCTGGACGCGCTGCTGCGCCCGCTGATCCCGCGCGACCTGCGCGCCATCGACGCCGCCGACGTCGCCGCGGCGCTGGTGCAGCGCGTGCCGCGCGCACAGGGGCGCGAGCTGCTGAAGTCGGGATCGATGCAGGGGGCTGCGGCGGCGTGAGCCCGGCGAGCGGGGCGGTGCGCGGGCACGCGCAGAGGGCGCCCATTTGTATGGGGAAGCCTCATGACGAGGCGGTCAGAGCAGACACGCCTACCCGCTTACGGGGCGCAAAGCCGGCAGCGCCTCCGCTGCATCAGTTTCTCCCGTAGGAGCGCCGGCAGGCGCGATGGGGCGCCGCGTGGTCGTGCCAAGGCCGCATCGCGGCTGCCGCCGCTCCTACGGGCCGTTTGGGGGACCGTTTGCGGGGCCGTTTGCGGGGCCGTTTGCGGGGCCGTTTACAGGGCCGTTTGCAGGGCCGTTCACGGGTTTCACCGGCGGACGCACTTCCGGGGCGCAAGCCGGCAGCGCCGCCGCGGCATCAGTCTCTCCCACGCGCGGGAGACGGTGCAAGACCGGACGCGGCGATGGCTGCGCGGCGCGGCGCTCAACCGTCGCGGCCCTGCAGCACGAGCTCGATGCGGCGGCCGATGCGGCCGGCCTCGGCGATGTCGCCGGCCTGCCGCGCGCGCTGCTGCTGCACGCCCAGCCAGGCCAGCAGCGGGCGGCGCCAGCCCTGCGCCGACGCGGTGTCGACGGCCAGCGTGATGACCGCGGGTGCCGCCCGGCCCGCCTGCAGCCAGAGCGCGGCGGCGAGCAGCCGCGACAGCGGGTCGGCCGTGGCCTGCAGCGCGGCGAGCTGCGCCGCCTCGTCCTGGGGGGCCGCGGCCAGCGGCTGCTGCGCGGGCGGCAGCAGGCTGCGCTGGCCGGCGTCCATCTGCCCGCGCAGGTAGGCGGCGTAGGCGAGCTCGGGCGCCTTGGCGTCCACGCGCAGGCGCTCGAAGCCCGCGCAGGGCTCGAACTGCAGGCTCGCCGTCCACGACGCGCAGCGCAGCAGCTCGACGCGCGCCGCCAGGTCCGGCCGGCCGGTGCCAGCGACTTCGGCGCGGGCGCGCTGGTACTCGTTGGCCGCCACGCGGTCGTTGCCCTGCAGCAGCGCCTGCTGCATGCGCTGCAGCGCCGAGCCGGCGTTGATCTGCCAGTCGGGCGTGGGCGTGCCGGCACAGCCCGCCAGCGCGAGCGCGAGGGCGACGGCGAACGCCAGCGCAGCGGCTTGCATGACACGCGCGGTGGACACAGGCTTCATGGCAGCTTCAACTCCGGTTCGCGCTTGAAGGGCCAGCGCCGCTCGAGGTCGTTCATCAGCTGCTCGACCTTGCGCAGGCTGGCGTCGACCTCGGCGCGCAGCGCGCCGAGGTCGGCGCTGGCCACGCGCGCCTGCGCCGCCACGGCCTGCGCGTCCTGCAGCAGCGCATCGACCTTCTGCAGGCTGCCGCGCGCCTCCGACAGCAGCGCGTCGAGCCGGCGCACCGCCGCCTGCACGTCGGCAGCCAGGCCCTTGTCGCCGAGCAGCCTGTCGTCGGCGCGCGCGATCACGCCGTCGGTGCGCTGCACCAGCGCGTCCAGCCGCGCCAGCAGTTGCTGCGTGCGCGCAAGCGTCGCGGCGACCTGCGGCGCGTCGTCGCCCAGCAGCGCGCCCAGCGCGCCCTGCCGGCCGGCGGTCTTCTCCAGCAGCGCGTCCAGGCGGGCACTGCCGCGCTGCGCGTTGGCCAGCGTGCCGGAGAGCGCCGAGTCGGGCGCGGTCAGGCGGCCGAGGTTGGCGAGCAGCTCGCGCGCGCTGTTCATGATCTGCGGGATCTCGGCGGTCGCATCGCCCGCGAGCACCGTGCGCCGGGCGCCGTCGGGCAGGGGCGGATCGCTGAGGATGCCGCTGTAGGCCTTGATCGCGGTGCCGCCGACGAGGCCGCGCGACATCGTGAAGACGCTCGAGCTGCGCAGCCAGTGCGCGTCCTTGCGCGGCACGTCGACGAGGATGTGCACGTTGCCGTCCTCGGCGAGCTCGATGCGGCGCACGCGCCCGATCGGAAAGCCGGAGAAGCTCATGTCCATGCCCACGCTCACGCCCTCGCTGTCCTCGGCGATCAGCACGAGCTGCTGCGTGGGCTCGAAGCTGCCGCGCGCGTAGAGCACGTACAGCACCGAGGCGAGCACGAGCAGCGCCAGCAGCACGAGCAGCGCCGCGGCGCGGCGCTCGAGCGCGGCCTGGGCGGGATCGGGCGCGGCCTCGGGGCCCGGCGGCAGCGGCTCGGTCATGGGAGGTAGTTGCCCATCAGCGCGAGGATCTCGATGGCCAGCACGAGCACGAAGAGCCGCACCGCGCCGCGCTCGACCACGGCGTCGGCCGCAGCGCCTGCGCGGCCCTGCACCGCGGCGGCCAGGGGCACGACCGACACCGCCAGCGCCAGTGCACCGGTCTTCAGCACGAAGACGAGCGAGACCACGGGATCGAAGATTTGCCCGACCAGGCGCGTGAAGCGCGCGAAGGCGTAGGGCGTGAAGCCGTGCGCGAGCAGGTAGGCCAGCAGCAGCGCCAGCAGCGAGCTGACCAGCGCCAGCAGCAGCACGGCGAAGGCGCCGGCCAGCACGCGCGGCGCGAACTGCAGGCGCAGCGCCTGCAGCGGCGTCGCCGTCCAGGCCGTGGGCGACGCGGCCCGGGCGTCGCCGGCCCGCCGGGCACGCGAGGCAGCCGCGCGGGCGGCCGCGAGCTCGGCGGCCATCGGCATCGTCACCCGCAGCGCCACGGCCAGCGCCGCCGAGAGCGGGATCAGCTCCAGCACCAGCACGCGCACGAGCATGCCCAGCGCGTACTGCGACAGGCCGTAGCTCTGCGCCGTCACCAGCACGATGCGGATGACGACGAGGCTGGCGATCGCCGCCAGCAGCGCGAACCAGGGCAGCAGCGGCAGGACCGCGCGCACGAGCTGCGCCGCCAGCGGCTGCCGCCAGGGGCTGCGGTAGGTCGACGGCGAAAGCGCCAGCGCCAGCGCCAGCGCGCCCAGGCGCAGCGTGCGCCAGCCGGCCAGCGCCTGCCGCCGCAGCGCGGCAGGCAGCACAGACCAGGGAGCGGAGGCGGCGAGCATCGCTTCATGATAGGGCGCCGCGACGGCGGATGAGGCGCGGGGGGAGGGCGTCACGTCGCCAGCCCCGCGGCGCGCCCGGTGAGGAACCCGTCGAGCCTCGTGACCGCGCCGCTTGACGGCCGACAGCACGCAGCGCGCCGCGTGCAGGCCACAATCCGCCCCCGAGCGCGCAGGCTGCGCGCGCAGTCCAGGCGCCGAGTGTCCGATCCTGCCGTCACCGCGACCTTCGTCTTCACCGACATCGAGGGCAGCACGCGCCTGTGGGAGCGCGAGCCCGTGGCGATGCGGGACGCGCTGGCCCAGCACGACGCGATCAGCCGCGACGCCGTCGGTGCCTGGCGCGGCCGCATCGTGAAGACCACGGGCGACGGCATCCACGCCGCCTTCGACGATCCGCTGGACGCCGTGCAGGCGGTGCTGATGCTGCAGCAGGAGCTGGCGCGCGCGCCGGCGGTGGCGGGCCTGGAGCTGAAGGTGCGCGCGGGCCTGCACCTGGGCCCGGCCGAGCGTCGCGACGGCGACTACTACGGCCCGGTACTCAACCGCGCGGCGCGCGTGATGGCGGCCGCGCATGGCGGACAGGTGCTGCTGTCGCAGGCGGTGGCCGAGGCGGTGCGCGCGCGGCTGCCGCCGCCCTGCGCGCTGCTGGACCTGGGCGCGGCGCGGCTGCGCGACCTCGACGAGCCCGAGCACCTGCAGCAACTGCTGCACCCCGCGCTGCGCGCGAGCTTTCCGCCGCTGCGCGCGCTGGCGCACACGCCGAGCAACCTGCCGCAGGCGCTGAACCGCTTCGTCGGCCGCGAGCGCGAACTGGCCGAAGCGCGCGAGATGCTCGCGCGCTCGCGCCTGCTGACGCTGCTGGGCATGGGCGGCATGGGCAAGTCGCGGCTGTCGCTGCAACTGGCGTCGACCTTGCTGGACGAGTACCCGGACGGCGTCTGGCTGGTCGAGCTGGCGCCCTTGATCGACCCTGCGCGCGTGCCGCAGGTGCTGGCCGGCGTGCTGGGCCTCAAGGAGGAGCGCGGGCGCAGCCTGAGCGAGACGCTGCTGCACTGGGTGCGCGAGCGCACGCTGCTGATCGTGCTCGACAACTGCGAGCATGTGCTGCACGCCTGCGCCGAGCTGGCCAAGCAGCTGCTGCAGGCCGGCGCCGGCGTGCGGCTGCTGGCGAGCAGCCGCGACACGCTGAAGATCGCCGGCGAGACGATCTACCCCGTGCCGGCCTTGTCGGTGCCCGCGCCCGCCGAGCTCGAGGGCGAACCCTCGCCCGAGCGCCTGCAGCGCCACGAGGCGGTGCAGCTCTTCGTCGAACGCGCGCACGCGGTGCAGCCGGCCTTCACGCTGACGCCCGGCAACGCGGCGGCGGTGGCGGCGATCTGCCGCACGCTGGACGGCATTCCGCTGGCGCTCGAGCTTGCCGCGGCACGCGTGCGCGCGCTCCCGGTGCAGGCGATCGCGCGACGCCTGGCCGACCGCTTTGCCCTGCTGAAGACCGACGACCAGACCGTGCTGCCGCGCCAGCGCACGCTGCGCGCGCTGATCGACTGGAGCCACGACCTGCTGAGCGAACCCGAGCGCCTGCTGTTCGCACGGCTGGCGGTGTTTGCCGGCGGCTGGACGCTCGAGGCCGCCGAAGCGGTCGCCGCAGGCGCGGGCCTGCCCGAGGCCGAGGTGCTCGATCAGCTCGGCCGCCTGATCGAGAAGTCGCTCGTCGGCCTGACTGCCGAGGGCGAGCGCTACGTCATGCTCGACACCGTGCGCGCCTACGCCGCCGAGAAGCTCGCGGCCGGCAACAGCGAGGCGTCCACGCGACGCCGCCATGTCGAGCATTTCCTGCGCTTTGCCGAAGGCTCGCCGCAGAAGCTCTCCGGCCCCGAGCAGGCCGCCTGGCTGCAGTGCCTGGACACCGAGCGCGACAACCTGCTCGCCGCGCACGACCACTGCGGGCGCGACGCCGCCTGCCACGACGCCGGGCTGCAGCTCGTGTTCGTGCTCAAGGCCTACTGGCGCACGCGCGGCCTGCTCGAGCTCGGGCACCGCGTCACCGTCGAGGCCCTGGCGCGCACGCGGCCCGACGAACGCAGCTTCGGCCGCTGCCGCGTGCTCTGCGACGCCGGCCAGCTCGCCTGCTTCCTCGGCCGCTTCGAGGAGGCGCGCCGCTGCCTCGAGGAAAGCCGGGCGATCGCGCAGGAACTCGGCGACAGCAGCCGCCTGAGCGCGGTGATGCAGCCGCTGGGCATGGCCTACCTGGCGCTCGGCGACCGCGCCGCCGCGCAGGCGCTCTACGAGGCCACGCTGCGCCTCTACAACGACGAGGGCAAGGCACGCGCGCAGATGGTGGCCAGCAACTCGCTGGCGCAGCTTCACCGCTCGGCCGGAAACCTGGGCGCTGCCGCACCGCTCTACGCGCGGGTGATCGCCCTCGCGCGCGACATGGGCGACCCTGAGAGCCTGGCGATCGGCCTGCTCAACGAGGCCATGCTGCGCATCATGCAGGGCGATGCACGTTCGGCCGCACCGCGGCTGGCCGAGGTGCGCACGCTGGCCGATGCGACCGGCTCGATGCCGGTGGCGCAAAGCCTGCTCGAGGTCTGCAGCGGGCTGGCGGCCGCGGCCGGCAACGCCGCTGCGGCCGCGGCCGCGGCCTGGCTCTACGGCGCCGCCGAGGCGCGCGCGCAGCGCCACGGCATCCGCCGCGATGCCAACGACGACGCCTTCCTGCAGCCGCTGCTGGCGCAGGCGCGCGAGCATCTGGGCGATGCCGCCTTCGAGGCCGCCGCAGGCGAGGGCGCGCGCGCCGAGGCGGCCGCGGTCGACGCCGCGGTCGCCGCGCAACTGCAGGCCCAGAGCCTCACGACAGGTTGCTGATCTCGAGGCCCAGCGGCGCCAGCGCGCGGCCGTTCTTCAGCACCCGCACGCTGTACTTGAAGACGCCGGGGCGCGAGTTGCGGTAGATGCACTGGAACAGGCGGCCCGAGGCGAGCGGCTCGCAGTTGCCGATCTCGCTCTGCTCGCGGCTCATCAGTTCGCCACCGGGCCGGTCGAGTTCGCCCTCGATCACGATGCCCTTGTCGGCGAAACGGTAGCCCTCGCCCGGCACGTGCCAGGTGATGACGACGAGACCGGCCTCGGGGCGAAACCGCAGGTCGTCCGGGCTCACCGCCTGCACCGCGTCGCGGTTGACGAAGACCTCGGGATGGTAGGGGCCGGCGCAGCCGCCAAGCCACGACGCCAGGGCCAGCACGATGAAGGAATAGCGCTTCATGATCCACTCCTTGGGGTTGTCGTGCGTCGCATCCTCGGGACGCGGGCCCGCCCGAACAACGCTTGGGGAGGGGACGAATGCGGTCGTGGAGACCGCTGCGCTCATTCATTTGGAGGACGCGCGCGCCGCATTCGGGTGCGCGCGTCCCGCGGTCGTCACTCCATGTTCGTGATTTCCGGATCCAGCGGCGCCAGCGCCTTGCCCTCGCGCAGCACCCGCACCGTGTACTTGAAGGTGCCCGGGCGCGTGTTGCGGTAGATGCACTGGAACTGCCGCGCCTCGTCCAGCGGCTTGCAGTCGACGATCTCGTTCTGCTCGCGCGGCTTGCTCACGGCCTTGCTGCCCGGACGGTCGATCTCGCCGTCGATCACGATGCCGTTGCGGGCGAAGCGGTATTCGCCGCCGGGCAGGCGCCAGGTGATGACGACGGCGCCCTGGTCCTGGCGAAAGCGCAGCGGGTCGGGGCTCACCGCCTTCACGGTGTCGCCGCTGACCTCGACCGCGGGCCAGGCGTTGCGCATCTGCTGGTGGTAGCGTCCGCCGCAGGCGCCCAGCAGCAGCGCAAGCGTGGTCACGGCGATCAGTCGGGTTTTCATGTTTCCTCCTGGCGGCTGATTGGGCGACGATGATGCCAAAGCGGCCGCGGCGCGACAACGACTGTCCGACGGACGCGCCGCCACTGCAGCCGCCGCGGCGGCAAGGAGAACCGGCATGATCACCTTCTACGACTGCAGCACGGCGCCCAGCCCGCGGCGCGCGCGCATCCTGCTCGCCGAGAAGCGCATCCCCCACCAGGCGGTGCAGGTCGACCTGCGCGCGGGCGAGCAGTTCGGCGAGTCCTTCCGGCGCCTGAACCCGCAGTGCACGGTGCCGGTGCTGCGCGTGGCCGACGACCTCGTGCTGACCGACAACGCCGCCATCACCGCCTGGGCCGAAGCGGCCTATCCCGAGCCCGCGCTGCTGGGCACGACGCCGGCTGCGAAGGCGGCGATCGCGAGCTGGAACTGGCGCGTCGAGTTCGAGGGCCTGATCGCGGTGGCCGAGGCACTGCGCAACCGCGCCCCGGCGATGGCCGGCCGCGCCCTGCCGGGCCCGGTCGACTACCCGCAGATCCCGGCGCTGGCCGAGCGCGGCCTTGCGCGCCTGCAGCAGTTCTTCGTCGACCTCGACCGCCAACTGCAGGGCCGCGACTTCGTCGCCACCGACGACTTCAGCATCGCCGACATCACGGCGGTCGTCGCGGTCGACTTCGCGCGCATCGTGAAGGCGCAGCCCGACGCGCGCCACCCCGACCTGCTGCGCTGGCGCGCGGCGATGGGCCAGCGGCCGTCGCTGGCCGCCTAGGCCGCCGCCGGGACGGCCGCGAGCCCTGCCGGCGATGTGGAGCGAGCTGCTGCAGGCGCATGGCTACTGGCTGCTGGCGCTGGGCTGCCTGCTCGAAGGCGAGACGGTGCTGGTGCTGGCCGGCTTTGCCGCGCACCGCGGCCTGCTCGACCCGCTGGCGGTGGTGGCGGTCGCCGCCGCCAGCGGCTTTGCGGGCGACGAGACCTTCTTCTGGCTCGGCCGCCGCCATGCCGCGGCGCTGCTGGCGCGCTGGCCCGGCCTTGCCCGGCAGTCGGCGCGCGTGCAGCGGCTGATCGAGCGCTGGCACGAGCCGGTGATCATCGGCATCCGCTTCGCCTACGGCCTGCGCGTGGCCGGGCCGGTGCTGATCGGCAGCTCGGCGGTCTCGGCCTGGCGCTTCGCCTTCTTCAACGCCGTCGGCGCGCTGCTGTGGGCCAGCGTCGTTGGCGCCGTCGGCTGGAGCTTCGGCGCCGCCGCCGAGGCCATGCTCGGCCGGCTGCGCCACCTCGAGGGCCGGCTCTTCCTCGGCCTGCTGCTGCTGGCGCTGCTGGTGGCGCTGCTGCGCCACCTCGCAGCGCGGCGCAGGGGTTGAGCGCGGCGCAGGACGGGGCGACGCCTGTTGCGGCTTCCTGCCGCGCATGCAACGAGAGCAGGTGCAGCAACAGTCGTCGCGCTACGCGGCCTGCGCCAGGTCGGGCAGGCGCATGTCCATGACGATTTCGCGCCAGGGCACGTGCACCCGGCCATCGGGCAGGCGCTGCACGGCCATCCACTCCTGCAGCGCGGCCACGTCGCCGTGCACGTTCTTGTAATCTCGGCAGAGGCGCCGCGCCAGCGCGCGCACGCTGCTGGGCCCGGCCTGGCGCAGTGCGGCGATCAACTCGAGCCGCTTGGGCGTGAACACCGCCAGCATCTGGCCTATCTGCTCGAAGCTCACCGAAAAGCGCGGCTCGAAGGGCACGCCATCCTGCGCCGCCTGCGCGGCCCGCTCGAAGTCCGCCAAGTCCTCGGCCATGCCGCCGGGGCCCACCAGCACCCGCAACACACTGCCTTCGGGTGCCGCCGTGCTCAACTCGATTTCATCGTTCATCCTGCACGCTCCACATCGGCCAGGAAGTCGGCCAGCAAGGTCGGCACGTCGACGAACCGATAGACCGACTCGCGCTCGCCCAGATGCCGATGGTCGCCCTTGCCGCGCTCGTTGTCGTAGCCCACCACGCGCACGCCGCCGACCACGTACACCAGCCGGTACTTGAACCCGTGATCGCTGGGCGGCACGGGCTTGGGTACGCGCCACACCACCATTTCCACCACACCGGCGCCCATCCGACTGCGCCGTCGGATCAGCAAGGTCGCGCCCGACATATGGTGCATTGTGCCATATAGCTATGGCATACAAAGCCATACAAAACCACACACACGGCAGCCCCACCACGACCAAGCACCCCAGGGCCGGCCTGCGGTCGCGCGGCAGGCCTGTGCCACACTGGCCCATGACGCAAGCGCTCCTGCAGGCCGCCGATCTACGCGGCGCCGCGCGCCTGACCACCGAAGCGGTGGCCGGCCTTGCCAGCCTCGTGGAGGCGATGCATGCGCGCATCGCCAGTCCGCCCTGGCTGCCGGGCTTCGGTGGCGCGGGGCCGAGCCGCGAGCGCACCCGCGGCCTGACGGGCTTCGTGTACGCGAGCGTGCGCGGGGTCACGCACCTGGTCGGCGGCAGCTCCGAGGCCTTGCTGGGCTGGCTGTCATCGGCCCTGTTCGCGCCGGATCCGAAGCAGCCGCCCCGTGCGGAGCGGGAGGCGGTGATCGCCGCCCTCAACGGTGTCCTCGGCGACCATCTCGCGGCCAGCGCCAATCCGCTGGCGATCACGATGGCCTTTCGTCGATCGGGCCAGCCCCTGCGGGTCGAGCGCGAGGCCCTGCGCGCGCATCCGGCCGGGGCGACGCCGCGCCTGCTCGTGCTGCTGCACGGCCTGTGCATGAACGACCTGCAGTGGCAGCACCGGGGCCATGACCACGGCCTGGCGCTGGCGCGGGAGCTGGGCTACACGCCGGTCTACCTGCACTACAACAGCGGCCTCTGCATCGCG
>CAUJJO010000142.1 GCA_963205125.1 Pseudomonadota bacterium
CTGTAGGCGATGGCCGATGCCGCGACCACGACGGTTCATCCCCACGCGCGTGGGGAACACATCGAGCTGACCTCTGCCCTGCAGCAGGGGCTCGGTTCATCCCCACGCGCGTGGGGAACACCCACGATGCGCGCGGTCTGGTCGTCTAGGACGCGGTTCATCCCCACGCGCGTGGGGAACACAGCCCGCGCGATCTGCTCTTGCACATAGTCGGCGGTTCATCCCCACGCGCGTGGGGAACACAACGCACCAAGGGCCAGGCCGGCGAGCGGGAGCGGTTCATCCCCACGCGCGTGGGGAACACCACCTTGATGATGGTGATGTAGTCGGAGAACTCGGTTCATCCCCACGCGCGTGGGGAACACACTTCCTCCATGTCGTTGATTCTCAACGACGTTCTGGCCCCCAGAAATTCCACCGACAGATTTGGAGTCAAGGAACCGATTGTCAAGGAGCCGTTTCCGGCGCTTCTGGATAGAAGCTGACCAACTGCACGCCGTCGAAATCCGCCGGCAAGCGGCGGTTCACACCCAGCGTGCGGAACTCGTAGCCGGCCTCGGCAGGGCTGCGCCACACCATCACCGCATTGCCGTCTTCGATGCCGTCTTCCACCTGCGACCAGATGTGCTCGCGCACTCGCTTCGAGTAACTACCAACGTACACGCCGGCGCGCACCTCGAGCAGCCACACGGCCAGCCGCCCGCGCAGCCTTGGCGGCGCGTTCTCAAGCACGATGACCAGCATCGCCCAGGCTTTCGGGGTTGGGCAGCGCCGGGCCGATGGCGTCGGCAGGCGCTTCGGGTGGCGTGATCTCGCCGGCGGCGAGGATGGTCTCGATGTCCGGAATGATGCGGTCGAGCAGCCGCGTCTGGCGGAACACGTCGCGGCAGCCCAGCCGCACCGCGCGCTCGACGCCGGCCGCAGGCTTGGCCGCGGCAACCTTGAAGGCCACCGGCACCACGGTCTCGAACTTGTAGATGTCGGCCACGTCGTAGACGAAGGACAGCGGCTTGCCGGTGTGGATGAAACCCACGGCCGGTGCGTAGCCGGCCGCCAGCACCGCGGCCTCGGCCACGCCGTACAGGCAGGCGGTGGCGGCCGACAGACAGCGGTTGGCGATGTCGGCCTTGTCCCATTCCTCGGCGTCGTAGTTGCGCCCGCTCCACTGCACGCCGAACTGCTGCGCCAGCAGCTGGTAGCTGCGCCGCACGCGCGCGCCCTCGATGCCGCGCAATTGATCGACGCTGCGCCGCGCCGGCGGCTCCTCGCCGAAGCGCAGCGCGTACATCTTGCGCACCACCTTCAGCCGCAGGGTCTCGTCCAGCGCCAGTCGGGCCTGGTAGAGCAGCCGGTCGGAGCGCGCGCCGCCCGGCTGGCCGGCCGAATACAGGCGCACGCCGGCCTCGCCCACCCATACCAGCAGCGTGCCCACGCGCGCCGCCAGCGCGGCCGCGCGGTGCGACACGCGGGTGCCGGGTTCGAGCATCACGCAGGCCACGCCGCCCACCGGGATCTGGGTGCGGATGCCGGTCACGTCAACGACGACAAAAGCGCCGTCGAGCACGTCGATCTCGCCGCGCTCGATGAAGACGACCGAGATCCGGTCCTTGATCGGGATCGGCTTGAGCGGCGGCAGCAGTTGGCTCAATCTTCGGCCTCGTCGGCAGCCCGCAGGGCCTGCGCCACGGCCGCCTGGCTCAGCCGTTGGCCGCCGGCGCGCAAGCGCTCCACCAGGGGTTTGATGGCGCTCAGTTGACCGGCGCGCTTGGCAAGGACCAGCACGCCCAGCGTGCCGATGACCTGGATGCCAAGCTCGGACGCGCATGACCGCGCCGCCTGGTCGTCGGCCAGCAAGCCGGCGCCGATCTGCAGCGCGCGGGCGATGGCCGCGCACTCGCCGACGTCGAGCCCGTCCTTGACGATGGGCGCGGCATCGCAGGTCACGAGCCAATGCCGGTCCACGGCCGCCTGGATGCGCTGCGCGTCGGCGTTGTCAGGCCGCGCCATGCATTCGTCGAGCACCAGTGTGGGCACCTGGACTTGTGCGAACACCTCGGGCAGCAGCGCCAGCAGGTCCAGCCTGCCCAGCGAGATCAGCGGCCCGGCATCGCTGACAACGACGCGTGCGCCGCCGCTACGGGCCGAAGGCGGCAAGCTCGCGCTCCAGTTCGCCGGGTTCTAGGCGGATGGTCGCGATGCCGCGCGCGCCAAGCGCGTCGATCATCTCGCTGTACGACAGCCCGGAAATACGCGCCGCCACCCCCAGGCTGATCTGCTGGCGCTCGTACAGCCGCGCCGCCAGCTCCAGCCGCACCTCGCGCGTGTCCACGCCGGCGCCGAGCGGAACGGCCAGCAGCACCGGCTCGCCCGCGCGCGTGACCAGCGAGGCCTCGCCGCGCGCGGCACCGTCCAGCAGGCGCTGCGGCTGGCGGGCGAGGTCTTCGGCGGTGAGGGTGTGCATGGCGGGCGCCGGTCAGGTTCGACGTTCGCAGATTATCCGAGGCGGCGCACCAGCAGCAAGCCGCAGCCGAAGGCCTTGGCGTGGCCGACGCCCTCGAACAGCGCGGCGCGCAGCGCGCCCGGGTCGGCCACACGCAAGCGGCCGCAAAGGTCCACGCTGGAAAAGCGCAGCGCATCGCTCTTGCCGCGGTGCTGCTCATAGCCCTCGGCGCGTAGCGACTCGGCGTCGACTTCGACGCCCAGACGCGGCGCGCGTGCCTGCAGCCAGGCGGCGCAGGCGCCGCGCACCAGGTCGGGCAGCGCCGGCCGCTCGGGTGTGGCCCAGTCCGCCCAGCGCTGCAGGCCGTGCTGCTGCAGCAGGCGCTTCTTCTCGTGCATCACCAGGTCGTGGCGCCGCGGCTTGCCGTCGGCGCCGCGCGTGGTCACTACCGGGTTGGCGCGCAGCTCGAAGTGCAGCATGTCGCCCACCTGCAGCCGTGGGTCGTAAGGCTTTGATTGCACGGTCCAGTGCAGGCTCGGGGCTCGCGGCTCGGCATCGGAGACGACATACCAGCGCGGCATGCCGTCGGCCATCCCGCCCGTCTCATGGCGGCGGAAGAGGAACTTGCGCGGCGATCCCGCCGGCGCGCTCAGGAAGCGCCACAGCCACTGGTGGTCGGCGTAGGGCCCGCGCAGCCGGTCGTGCGCGGCGTCGCGCTCGTAGCCGGGGGCAGCGGTGATGAGGCTGAAGTACATGCTCAGGCGCCCCCGTGGCCTTCGTCCAGCCGCTCCATCTGCGCCACATGCTCGGTGCGGTCGCCGAACTGCCAGCCGCGGCGGCGGATCAGGCGGTCCTTGCGTGGCATGCTCAGGTGCGGCGGCAGCCCGGCCGCGACGCCCTCGGCCCACGCGAGGCTGCGTAGCGCGCCGGGCGCCTCGCGGCCTTGCTGGTAGGCGGTGATGGCGGCCAGCGCCGAGTCGGCCTCGACGATCTGCGGCGCCAGCGGCGCCGCCGGCGGGCAGCTCTTGCGGCCCAGGTAGAGCACGAAGCGCGGCTCGCGCAGTGCGCGCTGCAGCGCCGCCAGCCCCTGCGGCGCGAGGGGCGAGGGCTGCACGGCGACGATCCACTCGCCGCCCTGGCGGTAGTCGCGGGTCGACAGCACGGTGTTCAGCTCGTGCTTGGGCACCGCGAGTTCATCGCGCCGCGTGCGGTGTGGCCGGCCCTTCAGCTCGCTGCGCCCCGGCACCTGGGCGGTGTGATAGTCGCGCAGCAGCTGGCCCGGCTCGACCGTGCCGACCGCGAAGCCGTAGCCGTCGCGCAGCGCCGCGTGTGCGGCCTCGTCGTTGCGCTGCAGGCCGAGCGCCGCGCCCAGCAGGCCGAGCAGCGCCGAGGCCCCGGGCGCATCGCGGCTGCCGCGGTGCTGGCCGACCGCCACGTCGCCCCAGGCGGCGAGCGGCGCCAGCAGTTGAAACACCAGGAACTGCATCGGTCACTCCGCGACGAAGGCAATGACTTCGGCCAGCGAGCCTTCGCCCTTCTCCACATCGAAGTGGCGCCGGTCGTCGGCGCAGGCGCCATAGACCTTGTCGAAGTTCGCGCAGCGCTGCTGCAGCGCCTCGACGGCGAGCGCGAGCATGTCGCGCTCGCCGAAGGGCCGCACCGGCTTCAGGAAGGCCTGCACCAGCGAGCGCGGCTGCTGGTTGCCTTTCTCGGCCAGCAGGTAGCTGGCGTGCGCGCGCGAGCCGTAGCTGTTCTGCATGCCGGTGGGTGCGACCTGGGTGACGGCGTGCAGCAGCGCGCGCAGCGCTTGCCGCGTCAGATCAGCCTTCCCGTCAAGGTCCTCGCCGAGGTTCTCGGTCAGCAGTTCGCGGTCGATGCACAGGTACAGGTAGAACAGGCCGGCGCCATAACCGCGCTCGCCGATGTGGCCGGCGCCCTTGTCCTCGAGGCCCTGGTTCAGGTCGTCCACCGCGCTGAAGTAGTCGTCCTCGACGGCGGCCTTGTGCACCGTGATCGCGTGGGCGACCTGGACCGCGGCTTCGACATTGAAGGCCGGCGCATCGGCCAGCATGCGGCCGAACATCGCGATGTCGACCGCGGCGCGCGGCCTGCGCAGCAGCTTCAGCTCGTCGTCGGCGGGGCCGCTGTTGCGCTGCGCACACGCGCGCGCGAGCTGGTCGGCATCGGCGCGCTCTTCGGGGCTCACATGCGCGAGCTGCTCGATCTGCAGGTCGTCGCCGGCGTCGGTCGGCTTGTCGGCCTTGAGCTTGCCGAACTGGCCGGCGATCTTGCGCGCCCATTCGCGCGCCGGCTTGTCGGCCACGCCGTCGGCGACGAGTTGCTTGTGCAGCTCGATGCCCAGGCGCTTGGTGCGCTGGCCGAGGTGGTCGCTGCCGAGCGATTGCGCGAACACGTCGGACGTCCGCCAGGCCCGCTTCAGGCTCTGCGACGAGATGCGCAGCCGCTGCGCGTCGCCGACGAGTGCGGTCTTGGGCCGGCCGGTGTCGTCGCGGTTCAGGTTGGCGGGCGGGTAGGCGGTCAGGACGTGAAGCTGAACGAAGCGGGACATGCGGTGGGCTCCAGAAGCAAGACAGGTGTGAGTCGCAGGGGAGGGGGCAGGCGATGGTCAGGCGGCGGCCTTGTCGGGCCAGTCGTAGGCATAGGCCCAGCGCTTGCGCACGCCGTCACCCCAGCCGACGACGTCGCTGGCCAGCGCCAGCACGTCGGCGCGGTGCTGCAGCAGCGGCAGCGTGCGCCGCAGGCCGACGAACAGCGCATCGACATCGCGCGCTTCGAGCAGCCGCCTGAAGCGCAGCGGGCTGACGCGCGGCTTGTCGGCCTCGCGCTCGCCCATCGCTTCCGGCAGGCTTTGCGACGCGGCCTCGCGCACGTGCGCCAGCAGGCCGGCCGCGGCGGCAAGGCGGTCGTTGCGCCAGGGCTCGTCGGGCCAGCCGGCCGTGCGCAGGCGGCGGTACAGGCGCTGGTAGGCGGGGCAGAGCACGACCGCGCTGATGTCGGCCGCGCGCTTCAATGAGGACCGGCCGCCGCTGTCGTCGGCGAGCCGCTGCCACCAGTCCAGGAGGATCTCGCCCCAGGGCTGCTGTGGCCTAAAGCTCGTTGCGGTCATGCCGTCTCCTTGCTGCGGCGCGCCGCGCGAGTTGCCTTGGGGGTCGGGGTCGGGTTTGGCAGCCCGAGCGCGTCGCGCAGCTTCGGACCGTGCAGTCGCTTGCGCAGCTGGTCGTAGGCCTGGGCGCTGCGCCGCGGGTTCTGGCGCTCGATCGGGCCGGTGCCGACGAAGGTCTGGTCGAACAGCCGTGTCGCGGTCTGCACGAGGACACGATTCCAGGCCTCGCGCGTGGGCAGCGGCGGGGCTTCGATGTCCTGTCGCGCAGCCTCGATCAACGCGCGCAACTGCTCATAGAACGCGGGCTCGGTGCTGCCCCAGAACGTGGCGTCGACATGGCCGAAGTCGCGGCGCGCGCCGGCGTCGAACCAGGCATCCTTGACCGCGTCGCGCAAATAGCTTGCGGCCAGCTCGGCGCCGGCCAGCCACAGCCCGACCTCGGACTGCACCGCGCGCCGCGCGTCGGCGCTGCAATCGGCCAGCCCGTACAGCGGCAGCGTCGCTTCGTACCAGCAACGCGCCTTCATGTTGTCCATGTCGTAGCCGAAGGCCCACAGGCGCAGCGGGCCGGGCAAGGTCTGCGGCGGCAGCGCGAGCGCGCGGTCGACAACCCTGGCGACGCGGACCTGCCGCTGCTGCGATGCGCTGCCCAGCACCCAGGCCATCCAGTGGCGGTAGCCCAGGCCGTCAGGCTGCGGGTGCAGCGGCAGCCAGCCTTCCTTGGTCTGGTAGTACGGCGACAGCGGGTGGCTCCACTCGCCCTTGTAGTTCAGGCCGTAGTTCTTGGTGGCATACGCGGTGATCAGGTCCTGGTCGCCGCGGCCGCAGACATCGCAGCGCCCGGTCGCAAGCCTGTCGGTATGCAGCCGGATACGACGCGGCATGGCCCAGTACAGGTGCGCCGGATGGACCTGTGCTTGCGCGAGTTGCCCCTGGGCCGACGGCGCCTGCAGGCGCTCGATCGCGCCGAGCCAGGGGATGCTGCGCTGCGCATCGCCGAGCGTCTTGTCGCCACCCTGATCGAGGAAGGCCGGACGTGGCGCGACGTTGACCCACAGCTGCTGCCACAGCGTTGCGGGCTCGGGCGCCAGCACCAGGGTGGTGAGCGGGCCGCCGCCGCGCAGGCCGGTGCGGTGTCCGGCACCACCCGAAGGCGCATTGGTCTGCAGCGTGAACAGCGCGGTCGCGGCGCAGGCCGGGCACATGCCGCTGACCTGCCCGCGCTTGACGAACAGGTCGGCGTTGTTCTTCAGCGTCTGTTCGCCCGGCGCTTCGATCAGCAGCGCGCCGATGTCGTTGACGGCCACACCCTGCGCACCGAGATCGGCGTCCTGCATGAAGCGCGCACCCGCGCCGTCAAGCGCGAAGGCATCGCTCACCGGCGCGAACCAGGCGCGCAAGGTGCCCGCGTCAGGCGGCGTGTTCAGGCCGCGGCGCCATTCGATCGCACTCGTCACCGGCGTCGTGGTCTGCAGCAGGCCGATCGCGAACTGGGCCAGCGCGCCGTTGAAGTCGGGCCGGTCGGCGTCCAAGGCGAGCCAGCGCGAGTCGGACAGTTGCTCGGGCGTGATCCAGTGTCTGGTGCCGGCGCCGTCACGCACCGGCATCCAGGGGTCGTGCAGCAGGTTCATGGTTCCGAATCGTGGTCAAGAGCGGGATCGCTGTCCTTGTCCTGGCTCAGGCCCTGCTGTGCGTCGTAGACCCAGCGCAGACGGCGTGGCGCCTGGCCGTTGCGTGCGGCGCCGAGTGCTTCGCCCGTCCACTTGCCGTCGTGTTCGGCCAGCGGCAGCAGGACAGTCCAGCGCCCCTGGGCCGGAAGATGCGCTCGCGCCGCATCGAGCGCGGCCCGCAACGCGGTGTCGGGCTGCGCGGCCTCGGCGTCGATCAGCCGCGAGGCCACGCGCAGGCTGCTGTAGGCCCAGCCGTGCGTGCCAACGGGGCCATGGGCCCACGGCCTCAGCACGCCGCCGGCCCACCGGGCGAGGGTGACCATCGTCGTCGCTTCGCCCAGGCGCGAAGGCGTCTTGGCCTCGCTCCACCAGTCGATGCCGCCGCGCCGGTAGCCCGAGCCGAGCGCGAGCGCGTTCATCTGCCCCTGCGTGATCGCGGCGTAGCTGTCACCTTCGGCCTTCAGCGCGTTGGCCTGCAGCCCGGCGGGGAGCTCGGCGTCGGTGCCGAACACGGACTCGATCAGGCGGCGCGCGTCGTCGGGCATCGTGAACGCGCCGCTGCGCAGCGCGCGCGCGGTGAGCCACAGCTGGCCGTGGTGCGGATAGACCGTCGCCGCCTTCGGGAATGTGGACTTGAACCAGCCGGCTTCGGGTGCGTCGCTCCAAGGCGGCGCCAGCAGCCACAGCACGGGCTCACCGCGAGCGTCCGGCGCGTCGGCATCAGCCTGCGGCGTGCCGTCGGCGGTGCGCCGATGCCGTGCCAGCCGGCCGGCGCGCTGGATGATGCGATCGACCGGCGCCAGATCGCTGACCAGCAGATCGAAGTCGACGTCCAGCGACTGCTCGACCACCTGCGTGGCGATCAGCAAGCGCCCGGCGCGCGTGGCGCTGGTACTCGCCTTGCCAAAGGCCGCCAGCACGGTCTGCTCGATCTGCAGGCGATCGTGCAGCGCGAAGCGGGCATGGAAGAGCAGCAGCTTGTCGGCCGGCACCCGAGAGCGGAACAGCTCGCAGGCGTCGAGCGCGTCGGCCACCGTATTGCGGATCCAGCAGACGCAGCGCCCCGCCTGCAGCGCGCGCTCGATAGTCTGGACCACGATGCTCGCGTCCTGGGCAAAGCGCACCTGCACCGTGCGGCGCACGCGGCTCGGCGTGGCGAGCGGCTGTTCGCGCAGATCGCCACCGCCCGCCGAATCCCACGAGCACGCCAGCGGGTAGGCGTCGGCGTGCGGCCTGGGCACGGCACTGGCGCCGGCACCACGCGCAAAGGCCGCGAGCAGCCGCTGCTTCATCTGTGCCGGCAGCGTGGCCGACAGCAGGATCGCGCTGCCGCCGGCATGGGCGTGGAATTCGAGCAGCCGTTCGAGCAGCGCCTGCATGTAGGCGTCGCAGGCGTGGACCTCGTCAACCACCAGCAGCTTGTGCACCAGGCCGAGCAGGCGCAGCGACTGGTGCTTGCTGTACAGCACCGCGAGCAGCGCCTGGTCGATGGTGCCCACGCCCGCGGGCGACAGCAGCGCGCGCTTGTTGTGGTCGGCAAGCCAGGCACTGCAGCGCGCCGAGGCGGTGTCGTCGATCTGGCGGCTGTCGTGCTCGTCGATGTCCGGCGGCAGCACGGTCGCGGCGAATTCCTCGACCAGCGTACGCTGGCTGGTGGCCAGGATGAGGCTGGCCGCATCGGCGAACAAGCTCCGGTAGGTGGCGGCGACGCGCCCGTACATCGCGTTCGCCGTGGCCATCGTCGGCAGCGCGACGTAGAAGCCGTCTGCATGGCCGCCGCTGAGCAGCCGGTGTGTGAGCATCAGCGCGGCTTCGGTCTTGCCGGCGCCGGTGACGTCTTCGAGCAGGTGGATCTGCGGCCCCGGATTCAGCGGCACGTGCGCAGCCCAGTCCTGCAACGGCGAGGCTTGCTCGATCTGCGGGAACAGCTCCTTGAAGGACAAGGCTTCGGAGCGCGGCGCGGCGACGATGCCGCTGGCGTCGAGCGCGCGAGTCGCCTGCTGCTGCGCGCGCTGCCAGTACGCGGCCAGCGGCAGCGGCTGGTCGCGGTATGGGAAGAAGCGGGTGTTCGAGCCCAGCCAGTCGGCCAGCACCGCCAGTCCCGCGATCCACCACGACAGTTGCTGACTCGCATCGTGGAAGGCCACCGGGTCGAGCGCGGCGATCGACTGCGCCACATCGTCGAGAAACAAGGCCCGCGCTTCATCGACGAACGCGGCGATGGCGGCGCCGTCGGTGTGACGGTCGAAGTGCTGGCCCCAGTATCCGCCCTCGGTCGGCGGCTGTCCGTGGTGCCCGGTGCAGGCGCGCGCCCAGTGGTCCAGGCCGTCGCACAGGTCGAGCGACGCCGCGCCGAACCAGGCTTCGCGCAGTACCCGCTCGCGCAGCACCTGCGTCCAAACCAACATGCCCAGGCTGTCGTGGCGCAGCGTGTAGGGCTTGGCCGGATCCGGCGGCCGCTGGCGCAGCGCGTGGAACACATCGGGGCATTGGCTCTGGAAAGCCTCCGAGAATTTTCCCAGGTCGTGCAGCGCGAGCCAGAAGGCGATCCAGGGCTCCAGCGTGTCGTGTGCAAGGCCCAGCCGCTGCGTGAACCAACGTGCGAATGCAGGATATCGCCTCAGGATCGCGACACCGGCCGCAGCGACATCCAGGCAATGAAAGAGCAGCAGATGACAGGGTGAGCCACCGGCTGAGGCCTCCGGCCTCGCCTTGCCCCAATAGGCGTGCGGTCCGGTCGTTGGCGCCAGGTCGGCGGTCTGAGGATGCATGGCGTCTAGTATGCGCGGCAGGGCCACACGCACACGAGCCGGCCTCCCTAGAATCGACAGCCCTGCCCTCCCAAGGCTTTGGAGCCCCCCATGGACACCCGCAGCTCCCCCATTCCCGCCCGCATCGAGGACCTGCGTCAACACATGGAGCGTGAGGCCGTGCAGGCCCTGCTGGTGCCGTCCAGCGATCCGCACCTGTCGGAGTACCTGCCCGGGCGCTGGCAGGGCCGGGTCTGGTTCTCGGGCTTCACGGGCTCGATGGGCACGCTGGTTGTGACGCTGGACGAGGCCGTGTTGTTCGCCGACAGCCGCTACTGGGTGCAGGCCGAGGCGGAGCTTGCCGGCAGCGCCATCACGCTGGAGAAGATCCCCACGGGCAACGCGCAGGCGCATGTCGACTGGCTGGCCCGCCACGTGCAGGCCGGCCACACGGTCGCGGTGGATGGGCAGGTCCTCGGCCTGGCTGCCGCACAGGCCCTGCAGGCCGCGCTCGACAAGGCCGGCGTGCGGCTGCGTGCCGACCTCGACCTGCTGCAGGGGGCCTGGCCCGAGCGTCCGCCACTGCCCGAGGCGCCCGTCTACGAACACTGCGCACCGCATGCGCCGGTGTCGCGCACGGCCAAGCTCGCGGCGCTGCGCACGGCAATGGCAGCCCACGGCGCATCGCACCACTTCGTCTCCACCGTCGACGACATCGCCTGGATCACCAACCTGCGCGGCAGCGACGTGAGCTACAACCCCGTCTTCCTCGCCCACCTGTTGCTGGACGCCCAGGGGGCGACGCTCTTCGTGGGCACCGGCAAGGTCGACGAGGCGCTGCGCGCGACGCTGGCCGCCGACGGTGTGCAGCTTGCACCCTATGCGCAGGCCCCGCAGGCGCTGGCCGCACTGCCGGCCGACAGCGTGCTGCTGCTGGACGCCAGGCGCGTCACCTACGGCCTGCGCCAGGCGGTGGCCGCAGGCGTGAAGGTCGTCGAGGCGATCAATCCGAGCACGCTGGCCAAGAGCCGCAAGACCGCCGACGAGGTCGCGCAGGTGCGCGCCGCAATGGTCGAGGACGGGGCTGCGATGTGCGAGTTCTATGCCGCCTTCGAAGCGTCGCTGGCACGCGGCGAGCCCTGGGACGAGTTGAAGGTCGACGAGCACCTCTCGGCTGCGCGCGCGCGCCGGGCGGGGTTCGTGGGCCTGAGCTTTCCGACCATCGCCGGCTTCAATGCCAACGGCGCCATGCCGCACTACCGCGCCACGGCGCAGTCCTTTGCGCGCATCGAGGGCCAGGGCCTGCTGCTCATCGACAGCGGGGCCCAGTACGTGGGCGGCACGACCGACATCACGCGCGTCTGGCCCATCGGCGAGCCCACCGCAGCAATGAAGCGCGACTACACGCTCGTGCTCGCCGGCACGCTGGCGCTGTCGCGCACGCGCTTCCCGCGCGGCACCCTGTCGCCGACGCTGGACAGCATCGCCCGCGCACCGCTGTGGGCCCAGGGCATCGAATTCGGCCACGGCACCGGCCACGGGGTGGGCTATTTCCTCAACGTGCACGAAGGCCCGCAGAGCATCAGCAAGGCCATTCCAACGCCAGAGATGGCGATGGAGCCCGGCATGATCACGAGCATCGAGCCCGGTGTCTACCGCCCGGGCCAGTGGGGCGTGCGCATCGAGAACATGGTGCTCAACGTGAGCGCCGCCACGCCCGAGAACGGCGGCTTTGGCGAGTTCCTCGAGTTCGAGACGCTGACGCTATGCCCGATCGACACGCGCTGCATCGACCGCACCCTGCTGGGCGCCGAGGCACTCACCTGGCTCAACGGCTACCACGCGCAGGTTCGCGAACGCCTGCTCCCCGCGGTCCAGGGTGCGGCGCGCGCGTGGCTGCTGGCGCGCACCGAGCCGTTGTGACGGCACGCTGAGCCAACGCCACAGGCGCCATGACTGCGGCTGCATCACCGGCACCGCTGGCGCTGGGGATCGACCTCGGCGGCACCAAGATCGAGGCGCTGCTGCTGGACGCCGCCGGCCGCGAGGTCTGGCGCGAGCGCATCGCCACGCCGCAGGACGGCTACGCCGCCATCGTTGCCGCACTGGTCGCCCAGGTGGCCCGAGCCCGGCAGACAAGCCCCGCGCCATTCACGATCGGCATCGGCACACCGGGCAGCCTGACCCCCGCCGGACGGTTGAAGAACAGCAACACCACCTGCCTCAACGGCCGCACGCTGCAGCATGATTTGCAGGCTGCGCTGCAACGGCCGCTGGTGCTCGAAAACGACGCCAACTGCCTGGCGCTGAGCGAGGCCACCGACGGTGCCGGTGCCGGTGCGGCAGTCGTCTTTGCCGCCATCCTGGGCACCGGCATCGGAGCCGGGATCGCCGTGCAAGGCCAGGTGCTGCGTGGCCCCAACGGCCTGGCCGGGGAATGGGGGCACAACCCGCTGCCCTGGGCCGTGCCGGGTGAAGACCCGTGGCCGGCCTGCTACTGCGGCCAGCACGGCTGCATCGAGGCACAGCTCAGCGGCCCGGCGCTGGCGCGGGACCACGCCCGCCACACCGGCGCCATGCTCGATGCGCAGGCCATCGCCAGCGCCGCCGCCGGCGGCGACCCCGCGGCAGAGGCGACCCTCGAGCGCAATGCGCAGCGGCTGGCCCGCGCGCTGGCCTGCGTCATCAACCTGCTCGACCCCGACGTCATCGTGCTCGGCGGCGGGCTCTCCAGGCTGCCCTCGCTCTGTACCCGCGTGCCGGCCCTGTGGTCGCGCTGGGTGTTCAGCGGCGGTGAACGCGACCCGGTGCGGACCCGCCTCGTGCCCGCCCACCATGGCGACGCCTCGGGCGTGCGTGGCGCCGCGTGGCTCGGGCGGCAGGCCGGCTGAGGCACGCAGGCAAACACCGGAAGGCGCCCTATGGCATCAGTTCCCCACCCGCCAGCACGATGCTCTGGCCGGTGACCGAGATCGCGGCATCGCTGCACAGCCAGGCGACCGTCTCGGCGACCTCTTCCGGATCGACCAGGCGCCCCTGCGGGTTGTGCGCCACCAGGCTGGCCAGCGCCTCGTCGCGCGAGCGCCCGGTCTTGGCAGCAATGTTGGCCAGTGCATCGCCGACGATGTCGGTGTCCGTGTAGCCGGGGCACACCGCATTGACGGTGACGCCCTTGCGCGCGGTCTCCATGGCCAGCGCGCGGGTAAAGCCGATCAAGGCGTGCTTGGCCGCGCAATAGGCGCTGACGTAGGCCATGCCGGTCAGCCCGGCGGTCGACGCGATGTTGACGACGCGACCCCATTGCGCCGCCAGCATGTCAGGCAAAGTGGCGCGGGTCGCGTGAACCGCGCCGAGCAGGTCGACGTCCAGCACCCGCTGCCACAGCGCGGCGTCAGACTTCAGGAAGGGCGCCGACGGAGCGATGCCGGCGTTGTTGACGAGGATGGTCACCGGCCCAAGCGCGGCGCGGCAGGCCGCAAGCGCTTGCGTCAACACCGCTTCGTCACCGACATCGGCCACCTGCACATGCACGCGTTCGGCGCCTGCACTGCGCAGCCGTTCGGCACTGTCTGCCAGCGTGGCCGCGGTGCGCCCGAGCAGCGAGACCGCCGCGCCGCGCCGCGCCAGCGCCGCTGCAATGCAGGCGCCCATGCCTCGCCCGGCCCCCGTCACCACGGCATGCCGGCTGTGCAGGGGCAGGGCCGCGATCGATTGCATACTCATTCTCCGGTCTGTTTGTTCAAGCTTGAACCGATTGTGTGGGCAGCAGGGCCCTCAGCGCAAGCGCGGCTGCGGCGCAGCCTTGATTCACCGCAATGGACGCCGCGGCGTCGAGCGCGGGTCCCCGGGTGCGGCCACGGTTGGCTCCCGCAGCGCGGTCCGCAGCCGCCCGAGCAGCACATCCAGTTGTGCGAGATCGGCCGCGTCGACGCCGCGCAGCAGGTGCGCCATCTGCGCGTTGTGCGCCGCGATCATGGTCGCCACGGCCCGGCGCCCGCGCTCGGTGAGTGCGATGCGCTGGATGCGCGCATCGGCCGGGTCGCTGCGACGCTGGACGAGATGGTCGGCCTCGAGCCGGCCGACGACGTCGGTGACATTGCCCTTGGTCACCTGCAGGCGCCGCGACAGCTCGCCCATGGTCGGCTCCGCGGGCGGCCGTGCGACCTGGGCCAGCACGTCAAAGCGCGCGAGCGTGGTGCCGAACTCGTCGCGCAGGTGCGCCCGCAGCTCAGCCTCGATCAGGTTGTGGCAGGCGAGCAGGCGCAACCAGACCCGCGTCGGCGCAGTCGGCACCGCTGTCGACGCCTTCCCACTCTTTGCCGACACACGCGGTCCCGTTGTGCGCTTCATCGGACCCCAATCCCAGCCGTGGTTGCGGGCCTTATAGTTTAACCCTCAACTTTCACGCCCCAGCAGCGCGTGAGGATCGATCCATGTGGCGCCCGGCGCAGAAGATCAAGTGGAAGCCGCAGCCCGGCGAGTGGCCCACGGCAGACGAGGCCGCACGCGCGCGCTTGTTCAGCCCGCTGGACGTGGGCCCGCTGCACTTGCGCACGCGCACCTGGGTGCCGGCCATGGTGCCCTGGCGCGCCACCGACGACGGCTTCGTCACCCAGGACAACGTCGACTGGTATGCGCGCTTTGCCGCCGGCCGGCCCGGGGCCCTTGTGCTCGAGGCCACCGGCATCCGCGACATCGCCAGCGGGCCGCTGCTGCGCATCGGGCACGCACGCTTCATTCCGGGACTGCGCCGCATCGTCGATGCCGTGCGCGAAGCCAGCGCCGGCCAGACGCGGCTCTTCATCCAGTTGATCGACTTCCTGTCGATCCGCCGCCGGCCCGACCCGCAGAAGTTCCTCGGCCGGTACCTGCGCCTGACCGACCGCCACCGCGCCGCCTTGGCCATGCACGGGGCCAGCGACACCACCGTGCGCGAGCAGCTGCAGCGATTGGCACCGGACGAACTGGCACAGGTGCTGACGCCGCGCGAGCTCGAGAACCTGACGATGGGCGAGCGCGAGCGCGTGACCGACCTGCACCTGCCGCACATCCGTGCGCTGCCGCAGGTCCTGCCCGGGCTCTTCGCGACCGCAGCGCGCCATGCACGCGAGGCCGGCTTCGACGGCATCGAGCTGCACTACGCCCACGCCTACACGATGGCCTCTTTCCTGTCCGCGGTGAACGACCGCGACGACGGCTACGGCCGCTCGCTGGACGGTCGCCTGCGCCTGCCACTGGAGGTCTACCAGGCCGTGCGCGCCGCAGTCGGCGACGACTGCGTGGTCGGTTGCCGCTACCTGGCCGACGAATGCATCCGCGGCGGCTCCGGCGTCGACGAGGCCGCGCATTTCGGACTGGCCTTCGCACGTGCAGGCATGGACTTCCTGTCGCTCTCGCGCGGGGGCAAGTTCGACGACGCGCAACAGCCCGACATCGGGTGGGCGGCTTATCCGTACACCGGCCGCAGCGGCTACGAGTGCATGCCCCACCACGTCTCCGACGCGCAGGGCCCGTTCGGGCGCAACGTGCAGGCCGCCACCACGATCCGCAACGCCATCCGCGCACAGGGGCTTTGCACCCCCGTAGTAGTTGCCGGCGGGGTACACGGCTTCGCCCAGGCCGAGGCGCTGCTGGCCGATGGGCACGCCGACGTGGTCGGCTTCGCGCGCCAGAGCCTGGCCGATCCCGACTGGTTCACCAAGGTCCGCAGCGGCCATGGCAGCGCGGTCGACCTGTGCATCTACGCCAACTACTGCGAAGCGCTGGACGAGAAGCACGAAGAGGTCACCTGCAAGCTGTGGGACCGTGTTGCGCTCGACGAACCCGGCATCCGCAAGACGCGCGACGGCAAGCGGCGGCTGACGCCGCGGCCCTGGCCACCGAAGGACTGAAGCAGCGAGATGGGCGGGGCCTCATGAGTGCGACCGAGCCCTGCACCCTCGCCGGTACGCCTGCCTCAGCGCAGCGCAGTTCTTCGCATTCGGCCGCGATGCGCTGCCGCCCGCCGCAGGCTCAAATTCCCGCGCGCGGCAGCCGGGCTGCCAGCGTCTGACGCAGCGAATCGGCGGCGTCGGCCAGGTGCAGGCGGGTCGGTTCGTCCATGCCTCGCTTGTGGCGCAGGGCGCGCTGGATGCGCCGCAGCAGGTCGTCGCCCTCGCGCCGCAGTGCAGCGCGGGCGTCCACGCGCATGCCCGCAGCCGGGCGCAGTGCGGCCAGGGCCAGGCGGTTGACGTGCTCGCGCTGCAGTTCGCGACGCGCCGGTGGGATCACCCCCCCGACGTCGAGCTCGAGCCACAGGGCGTGGCCGAGTTGGCGGTAGACATCGGCGGGTGTCAGCCGCGGGGCGCCGACGTCGAGCTTGTCGTTGGCATCGAGCAGCCGCGTGGCGAAGGGCTCGCCCAGCAGGTAGGCCAGCACGGCGCGCTGCAAGTCCAGCAGACGCTGGGCGACGTTGTAGTCCACCGGCGCGCCGGGCGGCTCGCCGCGCTCGAGGTAGTCCGGCGCCAGCCGGCGCGCGAGGGCCGGACTGACGGCAAAGCCCTGCGGTTCGAGCAGCGCCGCGACGATGCCCTGCAGCGCCTGCCGCTGCTGCTCCACCGCAACCGGCTGCAGCGGTTCACGGCCACTGCCGGGAAAGTCGCGCAGCGTGCGCAGCCCGCCGAGCTGGCGCATCAGCACACCCACGGCCCGTGTACTGTCGGCCAGCGCATGGTGCAGCGTGCGCCGCAGGACCGAGTAATCGGCGTCGGGCGGCAATTCCCGTGTTTCCTGGCGCCGGAAAAGGTCGTGCGCGATGGCCAGCCGCTTGCGCGCGAAAGCCACCGGATCGGCGCCGAGGTCGAACTGGATGGTCTCGGCATCGACGCCGAGCTGGGCGTCGTCGTCGCTGCCGTAGGCCAGCAGCGGCTCGCTGCTGCGCGCGGCGACCGCACGCACGTGGGCCTCTTCTTCCGCCGGACCGGCGCCTGCGGGCAGCGGCTTGTAGGCGTACTCGATGGCCCAGTAGTCGTAGGGCCCGAGCGTCGACTGGAACAGGCTGCCGCCGGGCTGCCCGGGTGCTGCGAGGTTGAGCGCGGCGTACTCCATCACCGAGCCACCCGTGCCGTGCGCGCGGGTGAAGTCGGGATCGGCAAGCTCGGCCTCGGTGTACACGCGGGAGGCACGGAAGTTGTGCCGCAGGCCCAGCGTGTGTCCGACCTCGTGCATCACCGTGTCGCGCACGTAGTCGAGCACGAACTGCTGCACCTCGGCGCTGTCGGGCGCCAGGTCCGTCCGCACATCGAGCAGATCCAGCGCGTAAAGCGCCTGCTCGGCCAGCGTGGCGGCATGGTGGCAGCTTGCATCGCCTGCGGCCGGCCGCCCCAGCAGCCACGGCAGCCCGGCCGCTGACGCCACCTGCGACGGCAACGGCCGGCTGGCGAGCAACTGGCCGCGCATCCAGCGCTGGGCCCGCGTGAAGAGCCCCTCGAGTGCCACGTCGGCATCGAGGATCTCGCCGCTGCGCGGATCGATCTGCGTCTGCCCGATGGCGCTGATCGCCGGCTCGGCGTTGAGGAGCCAGCGCACGCCGACGAAGCCCGGATCGAGCGTGTCGTAACCCGCGTCCGCGGCCTGCTGCTCGACGACGAGCGCATCCTGCAAGCCGATGCGCAGGAAGGCCTTGTTCCATTCGAGGATCGCATCGCGAACCGTGGCGCGATAGACCTCGGGCACGCTGCGATCGATGCGAAAGACGATCGGCTTGACCGGTGCCGAAAGCGCGGCCGCCGGATCCTTCTTCTCGAGTCGCCAGCGCGTGATGTGACGACGGATGGGCGAGCGCGCAAGCTCGTCCGCGAAGTCGAGCACGCGCGTGCTGAAAAGGCCCACGCGCGGGTCTGCCCGCCGCGGCGCCATCAACGCCTCGGGCAGCGCCACGAAGGACAGGTGCAGCCCGATCAGCAGACTGCGCGAATCCGGCAGCCAGCGCGGCACGGCCGGCGGCTGTACCCCGGCGGCCTGCATCGCCGGCGTCGGCACGCCAGCGGCAATGCCACCGCTGAACCAGTGTGTCTGCGTCTGCACGACCAGCGACTGCGCATCGCCGCGCACCGCCGTGATGACGGAGTTGCGCGGGTCGGGCGAATAGCCCTGGCGGAACTGGCGCTGCAGTTGCAGACCGATGCCGGCCATGTCGTTGAGCAGCATCCCCGTCGCATCGATGAGGATGCTCTGCCGATCCGGGTGCGGCTGGCTGGCCACCGGTGCGGCACCCAGCAGGCTGGCCGAGTACGCGCTGCGCACGGCGCGGGCCTCGGCCGTGCCCTCCGCCGCGCTGACGTCGGTGTTGCGCGCCTGCAGGCGAATGGTGTTGTGCACGCGCACGAACTCGACCACCTGCGCCCCCCCCGCGCCCGCGCTCGGGTAGAGCATCAGGCCACCCAGCAGCAGGCCTTCGGCAATGCCCTGGCTGACCTTGGGCGTGAAGAGGAAGGGGCGCCCGAGATCCTGCGGACGCAACTCGAGCCAGACCTTCTCGTCCTTCTGCCAGGCCACGAGCGGCCCGTCGATGCGGTGCGCACCCTTGATCGGCACGGCAAAGGGCGGCAGGGCGTTCGCCGCAGCCGGAGCGGCCGCGGCCGGGGCAGCCGAGGCGGCCGACGCCGGGGCCCGGGCTGGCGCGGGCGCCGTCTCGCGCAGCGCGGCGCAGCCGCTGCCGAGCAGCACCGCCAGCAGCGGTGTGAGCAGACGCAGCAGCATGGTCTTCATCGGTGCATGCTCAGGCCGCACTCAGGCTGGGCGGCTGATGCGCGCGCTCAAGCCCTGGCGCAGGAGCTCGGCGACGTCGATCAGATGCGCGCGCGCCTCGGCGCTGGCGCCGGGCCGGCGCTGCGCCGCGTCGATGCGCGCCAGCAGCGTCTGCGCCTGCAGGCGCAACAGGCTGCGCTGGTCGGCGCGGCCCTGCGCGCTCGGACGCAGCAGCACCGCAGCCAGCCGCGCTGCATGCTCGCGCTGCAACTCGCGCCGGGGCGCGGGAATGTCTCCGGCACGGGCGTCGAGCTCGCTCCAGACATCGTGCGCCAGGCGTTCGTAGAGTTCCGACAGCGCCAGCGCCTGGCCCGGCTCGGCCTTGCCCGCACCATCCAGGACGCGCTGCGCGACGCCGTCGCTCATCAGTTGCACGAGCAGCGCGCGCTGCATCTCGAGCAGCTGGTCGGCGGGTGAGAAGTCGGTGAGCAGTTGGGTCTCGCCGCTGAAGAGTGCGTCGGTGCGCTCCATGTAGTCGGGAGCCAGGCGCCTCTGCAGCGCAGGCGGCAGCACCAGGGCATCGGCCGAGAGATAGTGGCGCGACAGCGCCTGCAGCGCCGCACGCTGCTTGGCCGGCGCAACCGGCTGCAGCGGATCACGTCCGCTGCCGGGGTAGTCGCGCAGGGTGCGCAGCCCGCCGATCTGGCGCGCCAGCACGCCGCCGGCACGCGCCATTTCGCGGATCGCAAAAACGACCGAGCGGCGCAGCACCGCGTAGTCGGCCGCCGGCGCCAGCTCGCGCGTCGCCTGGCGCTGCATGAGCTCGCGCGCGATGGCCACCCGCTGCTCGGCGAAGGCCACGGGGTCGTCACCCAGATCGAAGACCAGCGACTCGGGGTCCAGGCCCAGGCCGTTGTCCTCGTCGGTGCCGTAGGCCAGCTCGGGCTCGGCGCTGCGCGCGGCGATGCGCTGCAGCAGGGCCTCCTCGTCGTCGACACTGCTGCCCGGCGGCAGCGGTTTGTAGGCGTACTCGATGGCCCAGTAGTCGTAGGGGCCGATGGTCTTCTGGAAGCCGGGCAAGGCCGGCATGCCGGGCGCAGCGAGGTTGATCGGCGCGTACTCCATCACCGAGCCGGCCAGGCCATGGGCGGCGACGAAGGCCGGGTCGTTCATCTGCGCGTTGGTGTAGGCGCGCGAGCTGCGGAAGTTGTGGCGCAGCCCCAGCGTGTGGCCGACCTCGTGCAGCGCGACGTCGACGAGGTAGTCGCGCACGAACTGCTCGGCCTGCGGGCCGCCCGGGTCGAGCTCGCCGCGTGCCTGCAGCACGTCCATCGCGTAGCCGACCTGTTCGGCCGCGAAGTCGGCGTAGTTGCAGGCCTGCGTGGCAGCCCCCGAGAACTGCATCAGCTCGGCCATGCCCAGCGCATCGCGGCTGGACAGGACCTGCGCACGCAGGGCCCGCAGGTTGCGCGAGGACAGGCTCTCGAAGCCGATGTCGGCATCGAGGATCTCGCCGCTGCGCGGGTCGACCTGGCTTGGGCCGATGGCGCCGAACTGCGGGCTGGCGTTGGTCATCCAGCGCAGCGACGCCGCACTCACATCGAGCGTGTCGAAATCGGCGTCGTCTGGCTGCACCTTGACGACGATGGCGTTCCTGAAGCCGATCCGCTCGAAGGCCGCGTTCCACCCCAGCACGCCCTGCGTGATGGGTTCGCGGTACTTCAGCGGAATGCTGCGGTCGAGCCAGAAGGTGATCGGCTTGACGGGCTCGGAGAGCGCCGCGGCCGGGTCCTTCTTCTCCAGGCGCCAGCGGTTGACGAAGCGGCGTTGCGGCGTGCGCGCGAGATCGTCGCCGAAATCGGCGACGTTGGTCGTGAAGTGGCCCACGCGCGGGTCGGCACGGCGCGGCGCCATCGGCTGCGCAGGCAGTTCGGCAAAGGCGTAGTGCAGGCCAAGGAAGAGGCTGCGCGCGTCCGCCAGCGAACGTGGCTCGCTGGGCTGCAGCGCCGCGGGCTGCGGCGACGGCCCGGGCGCGGGCTGCGCAAGCGTGGCGGTGGCGAAGTGCGCCTGCACCTCGAAGACCGTCTCGCCGCCCTTGCCGCGCACCACGGCGATGGCCGAATTGGCGCGGTCGAGCGCGTAGTTCTGCCGAAAGGCGCGCAGCAGGCGCAGGCCCAGGCCCAGCACGTCACCCAGCAGGATGGGATTGGCCTCGACCAGCACGCTCTTGCGCTCGGGGTGCGGCAGGCTGGCGACGGCTGCAGAGCCGATCAGGCTGGGCGAGAAGGCCGCCTTCACCGCA
>CAUJJO010000143.1 GCA_963205125.1 Pseudomonadota bacterium
GGTCGATCAGCCCGCCGTGGCGCTCGATGCGCTGCAGGATCGCGGCCACCGGCTTCTCGATGCGACGGTCGACCTCGGCAAGCTGAGGCACTTCCTGCAGGCGCGGCCACAGCGCCTCGTGCACCTGCAGCGCCATCTCGCTGTCCTCGCCCGAGTAGCGCGCAGCGCGCGCCACGTCGACCTGCGAGAACGGGATCTGGCTCGCGCCCTTGCCGCACAGCTCCTCGTAGGACAGGCCGCGACGGCCGAGGTGCCGGTCGGCCAGCGACTCCAGCCCGTGCGAGCGGTGCGCCTCGAGCACGTAGCTCTGCAGCATGGTGTCGTGCCGGTAGCCGCGCACGGTGATGCCGTGGTTGGCGAAGACGTGCAGGTCGTACTTGATGTTCTGGCCGAGCTTCTGCGCCGCCTCGTCCTCGAGCCAGGGCGAAAGGCGCGCAAGCACTTCGGCCAGCGGCAGCTGCGCCGGCGCGCCGGGATAGTCGTGCGCCAGCGGCACGTAGGCGGCGCGGCCGGGCTCGACGGCAAAGCTCAGGCCGACGATGCGCGCACGCATCGCGTCGAGCGAATCCGTCTCGGTGTCCAGCGCCACCAGCGGCGCCGCGCGCAGCCGCGCGAGCCAGGCATCGAGCCGCTCCCAGTCGGTGATGGTCTCGTACTCGAAGGCCAATGCCGCCGCCCCGCGCTGCCCGCCGGGCGCGTCCGCGGCCGCTCCATCGCCGGCCCCTTCCACGCCGGGGTTCGCGGACGCAGCCTGCCCGCGGGCGTCGTTTGCCGCCTGCTCCTCGAGCTCGCGCAGCCAGGTGCGAAAGCCGTAGCGGCGGTAGAAGTCGATCAGGCCGGCGCGGTCGGCCTCGCGTGCCTGCAGCGCATCGAGCGCGGGCCAGCCCTGCACCTGCGCGCCCAGGTCGCAGTCGGTGGCCACGGTCACGAGCCGCCGGGCGGTCGGCAGCCAGTCCAGCGTGCGGCGCAGGTTCTCGCCGGCCACGCCCTTGATGCCGGCGGAGGCGGCCATCACACCGTCCAGCGAGCCGTGCTCGGCGATCCACTTCGCCGCCGTCTTCGGGCCGACCTTGTCGACGCCGGGCACGTTGTCGACGGCATCGCCCATCAGCGCGAGGTAGTCGACGATGCGCTCGGGCGGGACGCCGAACTTGGCGACGACCCCTGCTTCGTCCAGGCGCTCGGGCGGCCGCGCCATCGTGTTGACGAGCGTGACCTGCGGGTTGACGAGCTGCGCGAGGTCCTTGTCGCCGGTGGAGATCAGCACCTCCTGCCCCTGCTCTTGCGCCGCGCGCGCGAGCGTGCCGATCGCGTCGTCGGCCTCGATGCCCGGCACCACCAGCACCGTCCAGCCCAGCAGCCGCACGACCTCGCGGATCGGCTCAATCTGCTCGCGCAGCGCGTCCGGCATGGGGCTGCGGTTGGCCTTGTACTCGGGGTACCAGTCGTCGCGGAAGGTCGGGCCGCTGGCGTCGAAGACGCACACGACCTGCCGTGCCGGATGCTGCAGCCGCAGCGCCTTCATCATCGCGACCATGCCGTGGATGGCGCCGGTCGGGAAGCCGTCGGGCGAGCGCAGGTCCGGCATCGCGTGGTAGGCGCGGTAGAGGTAGCTCGAGCCGTCGACGAGCAGCATCAGGTCCGGGGGGGAACTCATCGGGCGATTGTGGCGCGACTGCTTAGAATGCCTCGCATGGTCGCATCCGCCCGCCCCGCCTTGCTTCCGACCCTGTGCCTGCCGCTGCTGCTTGCGCCCGGACTGGCGACGGCGCAGCTCACGGGCGATGCCGCGGCCGGAGTCGTCACGCCGCGCGGCGGCGAGCCCGCCGTGCAGCACATCGTGACCGAGGACGAGGGCGTGCGCATCGAGGAGCTGCGCGTGCGCGGTCAGGTGCAGCGCATCGTCGTGCAGAGCAAGCTCGGCCAGGCCCGGCCCTACGAGATCCTGCCGGCCACGCAGGCTCGCGACCTCTCGCAGGACAAGCGCGCCGCCGGCCAGCGGGTCTGGTCGGTGCTCAGCTTCTAGGCCGCGATGGCGGTCTACACCGAAGTCGGTTTCGACGAGGCCGATCAGCTCGTGCTGCGGCTCGGGCTCGGGCCGCTGACCGGCCTGCACGGCATCCGCTCCGGCATCGAGAACACCAACTACTACGCCACCACGACGCGCGGGCAGTGGGTGCTGACGGTGTTCGAGCGCCTGCCGCGCGAGCTCCTGCCCTACTACCTGCGGCTGATGGAGCATCTTGCGCGCCACGGCATCCCGGTGCCGGCGCCGCAGGCCGACGATGCGGGCGAGATCCTGCACGCGCTCGGCGGCAAGCCGGGCGCGGTGGTGACGCGGCTGCCCGGCAGCCATCGCCTGGCCCCCGACGCCGACCACTGCGCCCAGGTGGGCGCGATGCTTGCGCGCATGCACCGCGCAGGCGCCGACTTCGCGCTGCGGCAGGACCATCTGCGCGGCCTGCCCTGGTGGCAGGAGGTGGCGCCGCAGGTGCTGCCGCACCTGCAGCCGGCGCAGGCCGCGCTGCTGCGCAGCGAGATCGATTTCCAGGCGCACTTCGCCGCCTCGCCCGCGGGCCTGGCGCTGCCGCGCGGGCACATCCACGCCGACCTCTTCCGCGACAACGCGATGTTCGACGCCACCGGCGGCGAGGATCGGCTCTGCGGCTTCTTCGACTTCTACTTCGCCGGCTTCGACACCCTGCTCTTCGACGTCGCCGTGTGCCTCAACGACTGGTGCTGCGACCTGGCCTGCGGGCGGCTGGACGAAGCGCGCGCGCAGGCCTTCATGGCCGCCTACTCGGTCGAGCGCCCGCTGGCCGGCGGCGAGCGCCGCGCGCTGCCGGCGCTGCTGCGCGCGGCGGCGCTGCGCTTCTGGATCTCGCGCCTGTGGGACTGGCACCTGCCGCGCAGCGCCGCGCTGCTGCAGCCCAAGGATCCGGTGCAGTTCGAGCGCATCCTGCGCGAGCGCATCGAGCGGCCCTGGCACTTCGGCGCCGCGTGAGGGGCGTGAAGAAGGTGAAGAGGCGGCAGCGACGATGGCGATGATCCTGAAGACGGTCGGCCCGGGGCGCGGTGCGCTCTGGGTGCGCGACGGCCTGCGGCTCTACATGAGGCAGCCGATGGCCTTCACCGGCCTGTTCGCGCTCTTCCTGCTCGCCGCCCTCTTCTCGACGCTGCTGCCGCTCGTCGGCTGGCTGCTGCAGATGATGATGGTGCCGCTGCTGTCGCTGGGCTTCATGGTCGCCAGCCAGTCGGTGCTGCTCGGCGGCCGGGCCCGTGCGGTGCACTTCATCGAGCCGCTGCTCGGCGCGCCGACGCAGCGGCGCGCGCTGCTGCTGCTGTGCGCGCTCTACGGCCTGCTCGTCGCCGGCTCGCTGTGGCTGGCGGACTGGGCTGCCGACGGCGGCTACACGCACCTCTTCCAGCTGATGAGCCAGACGCCGGCACCGCTGCACGAGATCGACGCCCTCTTCGTCGAGCGCAGCATGGCCGCGGGCGCGCTCGTCGGCACGACGGCGATCACGCTGGTGACCATCCCCTTCTGGCACGCGCCCGCGCTCGTGCACTGGGCGCACCAGGGCGCGCTGCAGGCGCTCTTCAGCAGCACGCTGGCGGTGTGGCGCTGCCGCGGCGCCTTCGTCGTCTATGCGCTGACCTGGTTCACGCTGATGCTCACGCTCGGCATGCTGAGCGCGCTGCTGTTCGGGCTCATGGGCCTGGGCCAACTCGGCTCGGTGCTCGCGCTGCCGCTGGGCCTGTTCCTGAGTACGCTCTTCTACGTCTCGCTGATCTTCACCTTCAACGACAGCTTCGGCCAGCAGTAGGAGCAGAAGGCGGGCGCATTCACCGGGTTGCGCGGTCTTTACAAGACGATCGGCTTGCGGCAGGATGTACGCGTACATCCGCAAGACAGGGCAAGGCGATCATGGCGCAGACCAAGCTGTTCAGGAACGGCAACTCCCAGGCCGTGCGCATTCCGGCGGAGCTGGCCTACGGCCGCAGCGACCTCGATCTGGTGATCGAGCGTCACGGCGACGAGTTGCGCATCCGGCCCGCGCCGCGGCGCCTTGGCGACGTGCTGGGCAAGCTGGCCCGCTTCTCGCCCGACTTCATGCGCGAGGGCCGCGCGCTCGAGCACGAGGAGGAGCGCGACGCCCTATGAAGCCGAGGTACATGCTGGACACGAACATCTGCATCTATCTCATGAAGCAGCAGCCGGCACGGGTACGCGACCGCTTTGCCGAGTGCTTCGTCGGCGAGGTGGTGATCTCGGCGATCACGCTGGCCGAACTCGAGTACGGCGTCGCCTGCTCGGGCAAGGACGCCAGGCGCCATCAGGCCCTGCTGCAGAGCCTGCTCGAAGACATTCCGGCAGCGCCCTTCGATGCCGCCGCCGCACGCGCCTACGGCCCGCTGCGCGCCGCCCACCGCGAGCGCTCGCGCGGCGCGCTGGACAAGCTGATCGCCTCGCACGCGCTGGCGCTGGGCGTCACCCTCGTCACCAACAACGAGGCCGACTTCCGCGGCTTCGCGGGCTTGGTGATCGAGAACTGGTGCGCGGATTCCTGAGCGGCTCGGGCGCGTCGACGCGGGCGGTGCCCGCGCCGAGCTATTCGACCGGCGTGAGCCTGGCCACTGCCAGCGCCAGCCACTTGGCGCCGTGGCGGCCGAAGCTGACCTGGGCGCGGGCGTCGGCGCCGCTGCCCTCCAGGGTGAGCACCACGCCCTCGCCGAACTTGGCGTGGAAGACCGCCTGCCCCACGCGCAGGCCGCCTTCGCTGCGCCCGCGGGCCATCGCCGCTGGCAGCGGCTGCGCCGGCAGCGCCTGCTCGCTGCGCTGCGTCGGCATGCGGCCGGCGCCGACGATGCCTTTCAAGCCGCTGCCGCGCTCCCAGGCTTCCTGATAAGGCCGGGCGTAGCCCGAGCCGAAGCCCTGCTGCCGCGGCGTGAGCCACTTCAGCGTGCCCTCGGGCAGCTCGTCGAAGAAACGGCTGCGGACGTTGTAGCGCGTCTGCCCGTGCAGCATGCGCGTCTGGCTGAAGCTGAAGTGCAGGCGCTTGCGCGCCCGCGTGATCGCCACGTACATGAGGCGCCGCTCTTCCTCCAGGCCCTGCGGGTCCGAGAGGCTTTGCTCATGCGGGAACAGGCCCTCCTCGACGCCGGTGATGAACACCGCGTCGAACTCCAGTCCCTTGGCCGCGTGCACCGTCATGAGCTGGATCGCGTCCTGCCCGGGCTGCGCCTGGTTGTCGCCGGCTTCGAGCGAGGCGTGCGTGAGGAAGGCCGCCAGCGGCGACATGATCTCGCCGGTCTCGGCGTCGGGCACGGCGCGCAGCGGCTCGCCGGCCGCCGCCGCGGGCGCCGAGAGCTCGTCCACCGGCAGCCCGACCGCATCCTTGCCGAAGCCCTCCTGGGTGACGAAGCTCTCGGCGGCGTTGACCAGCTCCTCGAGGTTCTCGATGCGGTCCTGCCCCTCCTTCTCATTGCGGTAGTGCTCGAGCAGGCGGCTCGTGTGCAGCACGTGCTCGATGATCTCGCGCAGCGTCAGCCCCTGCGTGGCGCTGCGCATGGCGTCGACGAGCTGCACGAAGCCCGCCAGCCGCGCGCCCATGGCGCCGGCCACCGCGCCCACGCTCTGCGCGAGGCTCCTGCCGCTGGCGCGCGCGGCGTCCTGCAGCTGCTCGACGCTGCGCGCGCCGATGCCGCGCGGCGGGAAGTTCACGACGCGCAGGAAGCTGGTGTCGTCGCTCACGTTCTCCAGCAGACGCAGGTAGGCCAGCGCGTGCTTGACCTCGGCGCGCTCGAAGAAGCGCAGGCCGCCGTAGACGCGGTAGGGGACGCCCGCGTTGAAGAGCGCGCTCTCGATGACGCGGCTCTGCGCATTGCTGCGGTAGAGCAAGGCGATCTCGTGCCGCGGCAGGCCGCTGCGGTGCAGCGCCTGCGCCTCCTCGAGCAGCCACTGCGCCTCGGCGAAGTCGCTCACCGCCTCGAACACGCGCAGCGGCTCGCCCGCCCCGGCGTCGGTGCGCAGGTTCTTGCCCAGGCGCTGCGTGTTGTGCTCGATCAGCGCGTTGGCGGCGTCGAGGATGTGGCCGTAGGAGCGGTAGTTCTGCTCCAGCTTGACGAGCCGGCGCACGCGGTATTCGCGCTCGAAGTCGGCCATGTTGCCCACGCGCGCGCCGCGAAAGGCGTAGATGCTCTGGTCGTCGTCGCCGACGGCAAAGACGCCCTGCGGACCTTCGGCATCGAGGTCCACACCCGCCGCCGCGCGCTCGGGCGGCGGCGCGATCATCTTCAGCCAGGCGTACTGCAGGCGGTTGGTGTCCTGGAACTCGTCCACCAGCAGGTGCCTAAAGCGCCGCCGGTAGTGCTCGCGCAGCGGGTCGTTGTCGCGCAGAAGCTCGTAGCTGCGCAGCAGCAGCTCGGCGAAGTCGACCACGCCTTCGCGCTCGCACTGCTCCTCGTAGGCCTGGTAGATCTCGACCAGCTTGCGGCCATGCGCGTCGTGCGCCTCGACGTCGCGCGGGCGCCGCCCCTCCTCCTTCTGCGCGGCGATGAACCAGGCCACCTGCTTGGGCACGAAGCGCTCTTCGTCGACGTTCAGCGCCTTCACCACCCGCTTGACGGCCGACACCTGGTCGCTGGCGTCGAGGATCTGGAAGGCCTGCGGTAGGCCGGCGAGCTTCCAGTGCGCGCGCAGGAAGCGGTTGGCCAGGCCGTGGAAGGTGCCGATCCACATCCCGCGCACGGCGATCGGCAGCATCGCCTGCAGCCGCGTGAGCATCTCCTTGGCCGCCTTGTTGGTGAAGGTGACGGCGAGGATCCCGCCCGGCGAAGCCTGCCCGGTGACGACGAGCCAGGCGATGCGCGTCGTCAGCACGCGCGTCTTGCCCGAGCCGGCTCCTGCGAGCACCAGCGCCGGCTCGGCCGGCAGCGTCACCGCGGCGCGCTGTTCGGGGTTGAGGTCGCGCAACAGGCGGTCATCGGCAGGCAACATGAAGGGATTCTAGGAGGCGGCCCCTCCGGTCCCGGCCCCCTCGGCCCCGATCACGCGCGCGACGACTTCGGCCAGGTCCTCCACCGTGCGGGCCTTGGCGATCACCTCGCGCACGCCCAGCGTGCGAGCCTGCTCGCGCTGCTCGTCGCTCAGGTAGCCGGTGCAGAGCACGAGCGGCAGCGCAGGCAGGCGCTCGCGCACGGCCGCACACAAGGCCAGGCCCGAGGCCGCGGGCATGTTGAGGTCGCTGACCAGCAGGGCCACGTCCTGCCCCGGCTGCTCGAGCAGCGCCAGCGCCTCGGCAGCACCGGCACAGAGGCTCACCCGCCAGCCGGCGCGCTCGAGGATGCGGCCGGCCACCTCGCGCATGGTGTCGTCGTCGTCGACGTAGAACACGTGCCGCGCGCCGCCGTGCACCGGCGCCGCGGCGGCCGCCGGCCGCGTCGGCGGTGCGGCCGCCGTGCCCGCGCAGGGGAAGCGCAGGGTGAACGAGGTTCCGGCGTCCGGGCTGCTGCTCACGCTGATGTGCCCGCGGTGCGCCTGCACGATGCCATGCACCACCGCCAGCCCCAGGCCCGTGCCCTGCCCCGGCGGCTTGGTGGTGAAGAAGGGGTCGAAGAGCCGCTCCCGCACCGCCGGGTCGATGCCCTGGCCGTCGTCGCTCACCTGCAGGCGGATTTCGTGCTCGTCGCCGCGCAGCACCACGCGGACCAGCCCCTGCGCGTCGGGCAGCGCCTGCCAGGCGTTGACACACAGGTTGAGCAGCACCTGGTGCAGCTGCGTCGCGTCGCCGACGAGCGGGCAGGGCTGCGCGCCGAGGTCGAACTGCCACTGCACGCTCGCGGGCGCCTGAGCGCGCAGCTCGGCCGCGGCGTCGTCGATCACCGCACGCAGGTCGACGACCTGGGTCGGCTCCGTCCCGCCCTGGCTGAAACTGAGGATCTGCTGCACCAGGCTGCGCGCACGCTGGCCGGCGGAGCGGATCTGCCGCAGCGCCAGCGCCGCCGGGTGATCCTGCGGCAGATCGTGCAGCGCCAGTTCGGCGTGGCCGAGGATGCCGCCGACGATGTTGTTGAAGTCGTGCGCGATGCCGCCGGCAAGCGTCCCGAGCGCCTCGAGCTTCTGCGCCTGCAGCAGCCGCTGCTGCGCCTTCTGCAGCGCCTCCTCGGCGAGCTTGCGCTCGGTGATGTCGGTGACGAAGGTGAACTGGCCGCGGATGCGGCCGTCGGCGTCGCGATCGGGGACCATCGTCCCGAGTACGAAGCGTGCGCCGTTCGTCGACTGGATGTGACCCTCGTAGCTGACGATCTCCCCGCCCATCGCGCGCGCGATCAGGTGCTTGATTTCCTCATGGCGCCGGGCGCCGATCACCTCGCGCTGGGTGCGGCCGACGATGTCGGCCGCCGGGCGCCCGAACCAGCGCTCGTAGGCCGGGCTGGCGAAGAGGTAGCGGCCCTCGAGGTCGACGCGCGAGACCAGGCCCGGCATGTGCTCGAGTACCTTGGCGAGCTCGCCCTCGCGCTCGCGCAGCGCCTCCTCGACCTGCACGCGCGCGCTGATGTCCAGGCTGGTGCCGCACATGCGCCGCGGCCGGCCGTCCTCGTCGCGCTCGACCACCCGCCCGCGCGAGAGCACCCAGATCCAGTGGCCGGCGGCATGACGCAGCCTGTGGGTGACTTCGTAGTTCGGCGTCTGCCCGGCGTAGTGCGCCTCGGCCGCGGCGCGCACGCGCGCGCGGTCCTCGGGATGAACGAGCCCGCTCCACGCCTGGCGGGTGAACGCATCGCGGTCCGGCGACAGGCCGAGGATCTCGAAGCCGCGCGGGTTGACGGCCACGTCGCCGCTGGCCTGGTCGACGTCCCAGAACACCAGATCCGACCCCTGCAGGGCCAGTTGCAGTCGCTCGGCATCCAGGGAGAAGGACATGGAGGCAAAGCCTAGCACGCAGGGCAGCCCGTAGAATCAGGCATGGCGCTGCACCGGCCCCGGATCGCCGCGGGGCGTTCATTTCTTCCGGGTCCGCCATGGAAATCTTCGATTACGACAACATCCTGCTGCTGCCGCGCAGGTGCCGCGTCGAGAGCCGCAGCGAGTGCGATCCTTCGGTCGAGTTCGGCGGCAGGCGCTTCGTGTTGCCGGTCGTGCCCTCGAACATGAAGACGGTGCTGGACGAGCCGATCGCGGAGGTTCTGGCCAAGAACGGCTACTTCTACGTCATGCACCGCTTCGACCTCGACAACGTCGCGTTCGCGCGGCGCATGCGCGAGCGCGGGCTGCTGGTGTCGATCAGCTCGGGGGTGAAGCCGCAGGACTTCGCCGTCATCGACCGCCTGGCCGCCGAGGGCACCGGCGCCGACTACATCACCATCGACATCGCGCACGGCCACGCCGACGGCGTCAAGCGCACGATCGAGCACATCAAGGCGCGGCTGCCGCAGGCCTTCGTCATCGCCGGCAACGTCGCCACGCCCGAGGCGGTGATCGACCTCGAGAACTGGGGCGCCGACGCCACCAAGGTCGGCGTGGGCCCCGGCAAGGGCTGCATCTCCAAGCTGAAGACGGGCTTCGGCACCGGCGGCTGGCAGCTCAGCGCGCTGAAGTGGTGTTCGCGCGTGGCGACCAAGCCCATCATCGCCGACGGCGGCATCCGCCACCACGGCGACATCGCCAAGAGCGTGCGCTTCGGCGCCGCGATGGTGATGGTGGGCAGCCTCTTCGCCGGGCACGAGGAGTCGCCCGGGGCCACCGTCGAGGTCGACGGCAAGCTCTACAAGGAGTACTACGGCTCGGCCAGCGACTTCAACAAGGGCGAGTACAAGCACGTCGAGGGCAAGCGCATCCTCGAGCCGATCAAGGGCCGGCTCGCCGACACGCTGCGCGAGATGCGCGAGGACCTGCAGAGCTCGATCAGCTACGCCGGCGGACGCCAGCTCGCCGACCTGAAGAAGGTCAACTACGTGATCCTCGGCGGCGAGAACGCCGGCGAACACCTCTTCATGTAGGCGAAGCGCGCCGCCCGGTCGCCGCCGCGATCAGGGGCGGCACGGTCCCCACCGCCCTCGCCGCCCTCACGGCCACCAACTGCCCTGGCGTTCGGCAGGTTCGCTGCCGCGTCCGTGCCCGGGCAAGGCCTGCTGCGGGCGCCGACGCGCCTGCGCGGGCGCCGCGGCGCAGGCCCGGCCGTCGGCGTGCGCCGCGGCGGTGGCCAGCAGCGGCTCCTGCAGGCTGCCGAGTTCGCGCGAGAAATCCTCGTCGACCGCGCAGCGCGCGGCGATGCCGTCGAAGTAGCGCCCCTCGTCGCGCGCGTTCACGCCCTCGAAGTTGACGACGTTGAAGGTGGTGTCGCAGCGGCTCACCGGCCGAAAACCCACCGGCTTGCCGCAGCTCGTGTCGCCCACCGTGACGACCTCGACGAAGGGCCGCAGGCCGTTGATCACCAGCTCGCTGGCCGAGCACGTGCGCGGACCGGTGAGCACGTAGACGCGCGAGAGCGAGAGCGCCTGGTCGCGGCGCTCGAAGCGCAGCGTCTGGTTCTCCTCGCGCGCGCGGCGGTCGTTGTAGAGCAGCCGCGCGAACACCTGGTCGCGCGTGCGCTCGCGCGCCACGTAGGAGGCCAGCCGCCGCGCCGTCGTCACCAGGCCGCCGCCGTTGTAGCGCAGGTCGATCGCGAGTTCGGTCGCGCCCTGGCTGCGCATCCGCGCGAACGCGTCGTCCAGCGCCGCTTCGGCGGGCTCGATCATGTCCTTGACGTGCAGGTAGCCCATGCGCCGGCCCTGCGGCGTCTGCAGCACGCGCACGAGCGTCACGGGCTCGAGCGGATAGGCGCTCGCGCGCAGCGTGACGTTGCGGACAAGGCCCTCGCGCTCGAGCACGAGGGCCAGGGAGCGCCCCTCGCGCTCGGGGCTGAAGACGCCGTAGTCGTCGGCGGCGACGATCTCGGCGGCCGCGCGTCCGTCCACGCTCAGCACCGTGTCGCCTCGGCGCACGCCCTGGGCGGCGGCGTCCGAGCGCGGCTCGACGTAGCGCACGCGCAGCGGTCGCGCCGGGTCGCCATGCGTCTCGAGGCCGGTGAGGAAGAGCCCGTAGCCGAGCAGCTTGCCCTCACCGAAGAAGCGGTCGTAGTCGGCGCTGGGCTCCATGGCGCTCCAGCGGTCGCGCGGGAAGCGCGGGTCGCTGCCGGTGTAGAGCGAGGCGTCGAAGAAGGCGGCCAGCGAGCGGTCGCGCCAGGGGTCGGGCGAGGGCGCGAGCTCGCGCCAGAAGTACCAGGCGTCGAAGTACTCCGCCAGCCACAGCCGTTCGTCCAGCGTGCTGCAGGTGACGCCGGGAAGCGGCAGCAAGGGGCTTGCCACCTCGCCGCCGCCGCAGGCCGCGAGCAGGACCGCGAGCACGGCCGCAAGGCGGGCGCGCAAGCCGCGCGGGGTCGATCGATTCATCATGGCATCCCCCGATGCCCCCCGGTGATCGGCGCCGCGCCAGCCCGCCGGGGGAGCGGGCTTTCGGGGATCAGCCAAGGCGCGGCGGAAACGGTCAGGAGCACGGCGGGATCACTGCCGCGCCATCGCGCAGGCAGTCCAGGTAGTCGGCCCAGGTCTGCATGAGGTTCACGCGCTGCGCCATGGACTCGCGCGCTCATAGGCCAGGCAGAGCGGCCCCGCCTTGCCGTGCGCCAACTGCGCCTCGATCACGTCCTGCGGGATGCCCGGCAGGTTCTCGGCGAGCAGGGTGCGCCCCATCGCGCGAAAGCCGTGCGGCAGTGGGTTGGCGGGTCGTACGCGGTCCTTGTTGGTTGCCTTGGTGCCCGGAGCGGGACTCGAACCCGCACACCCCGCAAAGGGTCGCGGATTTTAAGTCCGCTGCGTCTACCGCTTCCGCCATCCGGGCCAGGCCGCGCATTATCGGCGGCGCGGGAAGTCTGCCCGCGGGAGCGGCGCGCGGCTCGGAAGAGGCGCGAGCCTGCGCGACGGCGGGCTCGGTTCAAGGCTCGACGGCGGATGCCGGGGATGGAGGCGCGAGCCGGAGTCGAACCGGCCTAGACGGATTTGCAATCCGTTGCATAACCGCTTTGCTATCGCGCCATGGTCTGCATTGTCGTGAAAAAGGGAAGCCGCGGCTTCCCTTTCTCGACGTGTCTGGAGCGGGAAACGAGTCTCGAACTCGCGACCTCAACCTTGGCAAGGTTGCGCTCTACCAACTGAGCTATTCCCGCGCTTTGCGCATCAAGCCACGAACTGCTTTGTGCCTTGAAGCGAAGACCATGAGTATATGCCAAGCGCCGAGCATCTGACAAGCATCTGGCAAGCTCGCGTCTTGCCGGCTCGGCGCGCGGCACTGCGGCGTCCGTGCGGCATCAGTGCGGCAGCACGTCGACGCCGGTCGAGGCGACCTTGGCCTCGGTCGCGGCAGGGGCATCGGCCGGCACGTTCTCTTCCTCGGGCACCGGCTGCGGTGCGCGCTCGAGCGCGATCTCGAGCACGCGGTCGATCCAGCGCACCGGAATGATCTCCAGCTGGTTCTTCGCGTTCTCGGGGATCTCCTGCAGGTCCTTGGCGTTTTCCTCGGGGATCAGCACCGTCGTCACGCCGCCACGCAGCGCCGCCAGCAGCTTCTCCTTGAGGCCACCGATGGCCGTCACCTCGCCGCGCAGCGTGATCTCACCGGTCATCGCCACGTCGGCGCGCACCGGGATGCCGGTAAGCGCGGAGACGAAGGCCGTCGTCATCGCGATGCCCGCGCTCGGGCCGTCCTTGGGCGTGGCGCCATCGGGCACGTGGATGTGGATGTCGCGCTTGTCGAAGAGCTCGTCCTTGATGCCCAGGCGGCGCGCGCGGCTGCGCACGACCGAGCGTGCGGCCTCGACCGATTCCTTCATCACGTCGCCGAGCTGGCCGGTGCGGATGATGTTGCCCTTGCCGGGCATCACCGCCGCCTCGATGGTGAGCAGGTCGCCGCCGACCTCGGTCCACGCCAGGCCGATGACCTGGCCGACCTGGTTCTTCTTCTCGGTGCGGCCGAAGTCGTACTTGCGCACGCCCAGGAAGTCGTTGAGGTTGGCCTCGGTGACGACGACCGTGCCCTCGACCTTCTTCAGCTGCATGCCCTTGACGACCTTGCGGCAGATCTTGGAGATCTCGCGCTCGAGCGAGCGCACGCCGGCTTCGCGCGTGTAGTAGCGCACGATGCCGCGCAACGCGTCGTCGGTGATTTCGAGCTCGCCGTCCTTGACGCCGTTGTTCTTCTCCTGCTTGGGGCAGAGGTAGCGCCGGGCGATGTTGAGCTTCTCGTCCTCGGTGTAGCCGGCCAGGCGGATGACCTCCATCCGGTCCAGCAGTGCCGGCGGGATGTTCATCGAGTTCGAGGTCGCCACGAACATCACGTCCGAGAGGTCGAAGTCGACCTCGACGTAGTGATCGCTGAAGGTGTGGTTCTGCTCGGGATCGAGCACCTCGAGCAGCGCCGAGGACGGGTCGCCGCGGAAGTCCATGCCGAGCTTGTCGATCTCGTCGAGCAGGAACAACGGGTTGCGCACGCCGACCTTGGACAGGCTCTGCAGCACCTTGCCCGGCATGGAGCCGATGTAGGTGCGGCGGTGACCGCGGATCTCGGCCTCGTCGCGCATGCCGCCAAGCGCCATGCGCACGTACTTGCGCCCGGTGGCGCGCGCCACACTCTGCCCCAGCGAGGTCTTGCCCACCCCCGGCGGGCCGACGAGGCAGAGGATGGGCGCCTTGACCTTGTCGACGCGCTGCTGCACGGCGAGGTACTCGAGGATGCGGTCCTTGACCTTCTCGAGGCCGTAGTGGTCCTCGTTGAGCACCTCCTCGGCGAAGGCGAGGTCCTGCTTGATCTTGGACTTCTTCGCCCAGGGCAGGTTGACCAGCGTGTCGATGTAGTTGCGCACGACGGTGGCCTCGGCGCTCATCGGCGACATCAGCTTGAGCTTCTTGAGCTCGGCCTCGCCCTTCTTGCGCGCCTCCTTGCTCATCTTGGCGGCGATGATCTTCTTCTCGAGTTCCTCGAGGTCGGCGCCCTCCTCGCCGTCGCCGAGTTCCTTCTGGATCGCCTTGACCTGCTCGTTGAGGTAGTACTCGCGCTGGCTCTTCTCCATCTGGCGCTTGACGCGGCCGCGGATGCGCTTTTCCACCTGCAGGATGTCGACCTCGTGCTCGAGCAGCTCGAGCAGCTTCTCCAGGCGCTTGGCGACCTCGAAGAGGTCCAGCACCGACTGCTTGGCCTCGAGCTTGAGCGGCAGGTGCGCGGCGATGGTGTCGGCCAGGCGCCCGGCGTCGTCGATGCCCGAGATGCTGGTGAGGATCTCCGGCGGGATCTTCTTGTTGAGCTTGACGTACTGGTCGAACTGCTGCGTCACCGCGCGGCGCAGCGCCTCGACCTCGGGCGAAGGCTCGGCACCCGGGGGCACCGGCACCACCTCGCCGACGAAGTAGTCGTCGCGCTCGGTCACCGTGCGGGTCGTTGCGCGCTGCATGCCCTCGACGAGCACCTTGACGGTCCCGTCGGGCAGCTTGAGCATCTGCAGGATGCTCGAGACGCAGCCGATCTCGAACATGTCGTCGGACTTGGGCTCGTCCTTGCCGGCGGCCTTCTGCGCCACCAGCATGATCTGGCGCCCGGCCTCCATCGCGGCCTCCAGCGCCTTGATCGACTTCGGACGCCCGACGAACAGCGGGATCACCATGTGGGGGAAGACGACCACATCGCGCAGCGGCAGCAGCGGCAGCGTGATCGGCTCGGCGGGAAGCGGGGGGGTAGCGGACATGAAAGGCCTCTCCTTCAGGTGCCCACATGGGCCCCGAGCGGCAAAATGCAAGACGGACCCGCGCCGCGGCCAGCAGGCTGGCCGGCCGCGGGCGGCAGGCTCAGGCGCTGGCCTTGGCCTGCTGCTCCCGGTACACGAGCAGGGGCATCGCCCCGTCCTCGATGTTGTGCTCGTCGAGCACCACCTTGGCCACGCCGTCCAGCGTGGGCAGCTCGAACATGGTGTCGATCAGCGCATGCTCCAAGATCGAGCGCAGCCCGCGCGCCCCGGTCTTGCGCGCCAGCGCCTTGCGCGCGATCGCCGACAGCGCCGAGGGCCGGATCTCGAGCTCGACGCCGTCCATCGCCAGCAGCTTCTGGTACTGCTTGACGAGCGCGTTCTTCGGCTCGGTGAGGATCTGGATCATCGCGTCCTCGGTCAGCTCGGCCAGCGTGGCCACCACCGGAAGACGGCCGACGAGCTCGGGGATGAGGCCGAACTTGATCAGGTCCTCGGGCTCGACCTCGCGAAAGAGCTCGCCCACGCGCTTCTCGGTCTTGCTGTGCACGGTGGCGCCAAAGCCGATCCCCGACTTCTCGCTGCGGTCGCGGATGACCTTCTCCAGCCCGTCGAAGGCGCCGCCGCAGATGAAGAGGATGTTGGTCGTGTCGATCTGCAGGAAGTCCTGGTTCGGGTGCTTGCGCCCGCCCTGCGGCGGCACGCTGGCAAGCGTTCCCTCGACCAGCTTGAGCAGCGCCTGCTGCACGCCCTCGCCGGAGACGTCGCGCGTGATGCTCGGGTTGTCGGCCTTGCGGCTGATCTTGTCGATCTCGTCGATGTAGACGATGCCGCGCTGCGCGCGCTCGACGTCGTAGTTGCAGTTCTGCAGCAGCTTCTGGATGATGTTCTCGACGTCTTCGCCGACGTAGCCGGCCTCGGTCAGCGTCGTCGCGTCGGCGATCACGAAGGGCACGTTGAGCAGCCGCGCCAGCGTCTGCGCCAGCAGCGTCTTGCCCGAGCCGGTCGGGCCGATCAGCAGGATGTTGCTCTTGGTGAGCTCGACCTCGTCCTTGCTGGCCGCCAGGTGCTTGAGCCGCTTGTAGTGGTTGTAGACGGCCACCGAGAGCGCGCGCTTGGCCGCCTCCTGGCCGATCACGTACTGGTCGAGGCTGGCCTTGATCTCGCTGGGCACCGGCAGGTCGGCCTTGGCGTGGCGGCCGCCGCCGGAATCGGCCGGCACCTCGTCGCGGATGATGTCGTTGCAGAGCTCGATGCACTCGTCGCAGATGAAGACCGAGGGGCCTGCGATGAGCTTCTTCACCTCATGCTGGCTCTTGCCGCAGAAGGAGCAGTAAAGCACCTTCTCGGCGGAGGATCCCTTTTTTTCGGCCATGGAGTCGTCGGTCTCTGCAGGAAGGGCAGGCGGTGCGGTCCATCATAGACCAATCGCCGCGGGGCGCTTGCGGCGGAAAAAGGCGGCCATGCGCCCCTTGCCCGGCGCTTCGCGGCCGGGCGGGCGCCGGCCGACGCGAGGAGCGATCAGGCGCGCTTGTCCAGCACCTGGTCGATCAGGCCGTAGTCCTTCGCTTCGGCCGGATTCATCCAGTAGTCGCGCTCCATGTCGGCGGCGATGCGCTCGACACTCTGGCCGGTGCGCTCGGCGTAGATGCGGTTCAGCTGCTCGCGCGTCTTGATGATCTCGCGCGCCTGGATCTCGATGTCGGTGGCCTGGCCCTGCGCGCCGCCGCTGGGCTGGTGGATCATCACGCGCGCGTTGGGCAGCGCGAAGCGCTTGCCCTTGGCGCCGGCCATCAGCAGGAAGCTGCCCATGCTGGCCGCCATGCCCAGGCACAGGGTCGAGACGTCGGGCTTGATGAAGTTCATGGTGTCGAAGATCGACAGCCCGGCGCTGACGCTGCCCCCCGGCGAGTTGATGTAGAGGAAGACGTCCTTGTCCGGGTTCTCGCTCTCGAGGAACAGCAGCTGCGCCACCACCAGGTTGGCGGTGGCGTCGTTGACCGGCCCGACCAGGAAGACGATGCGCTCGCGCAGCAGCCGGCTGAAGATGTCGTAGGCGCGCTCGCCCCGGCCCGACTGCTCGATCACCATGGGCACGAGGCCCAAGCCCTGGAAGTCCTGCACGCTCATGAATGCCTTTTCGCGGCCGCGGCGCGGCCGATGTCCTTGTCGAGAACCCTGCTGGGGTCCGAACCGCTGTCCGGACCGATGATAGGGCGGCGCCCGCCCGATCGTCAGACGCCGACCATCAGCTCGTCGAAGGGCATGGCCTTGTCGACCACCTTGACCTGGCCGAGCACGTACTCGGTGACGTTGTTCTCGACCACCATGGCCTCGACGCCCGCCATGCGCTCGCGGTCGCCCAGGTACCAGCGCATCACTTCGGCGGGCTTTTCGTAGCTCTGGCTGAGCTCCTCGATGTGCGCCTGCAGCTGCTCGGGGCGCGCCTGCAGGTTATGGCGACGCACGAGCTCGGCAACAACCAGGCCCAGGCGCACGCGACGCTCGGCCTGCTCCTGGAAGGCGTCGGCCGGAATCGGCATGCTGTCGGCGTCCTTCATGCCGCGCTGCTTCAGGTCCGCGCGCGCGGCCTCGATCATGCGCTCGCCTTCGGCGGCCACCAGCGCCTTGGGCAGCTCGAGCTCGGCTGCCTTCACCAGCGCGTCCATCACCGCGCCCTTGTTGCGCGCCAGCACGCGGTACTTGACCTCGCGCTCGAGGTTCTTCTTCACGTCGGCGCGCAGGCCCTCGACCGTCGCCTCCTTGATGCCCAGCGACTTGGCGAAGCCGTCGTCGACCACGGGCAGGTGCTGGGCCTCGATCTTCATCATCGTGACGAGGAAGTCGGCTTCCTTGCCGGCGACGTCCTTGCCGTGGTAGTCGGCGGGGAACTGCAGCGGGAAGGTCTTGCTCTGGCCGACCTTCATGCCGCGCACGGCCTTGTCGAACTGCTCGAGCATCTGGCCCTCGCCGACGACGAACTGGAAATCGGTCGCCTTGCCGCCGGCAAAGGGCTCGCCGTCGATCTTGCCCTCGAAGTCGATGGTCACGCGGTCGCCCTCGGCCGCCTCTTCGCCCGCGCCGCGCAATCCGAAGCTGCGGCGCTGGCGGCGCAGGATCTCCACCGTGCGGTCGATCGCCGCGTCGTTCACCTCGGCGCTGACGCGCTCGACCTCGACCCCGGCAAGATCGCCGAGCACCACCTCGGGGTAGACCTCGAAGGTCGCGTCGAAGGCCACCTCGCCTTCGGGCGCCTCCTGCTTCTGCGTGATGCGCGGGGCACCGGCCACGCGCAACTGCGCCTGGCTTGCCGCATCGGCAAAGGCGCGGCCGACCTTGTCGTTGACGACTTCGTACTGCACCGAGTAGCCGTAGCGCTGGGCCACCACCGACATCGGCACCTTGCCCGGGCGGAAGCCGTCGGCCTTCACGGTCCGGGCGAGCTGGCGCAGGCGGCTCTGCACCTCGTTGTCGATGTCGCCCGCAGGCAGCGACAGCGTGATCCGGCGTTCCAGTTTCTCGAGGGTTTCGACGTTGACGGCCATGATGTGGGAAAGAAGATCGTGAGGGGGTGGTGCGCGGGGCCGGACTCGAACCGGCACGCCCGTGAAGGCGTCAGGACCTAAACCTGGTGCGTCTACCAATTTCGCCACCCGCGCAATGGGTGGTGCCTGCTCGCGGCGAGCGGCGCGGGAAGCCCGCTGGGCTGCCCACGCCGTGGTAAACGGGTGATTTTAGCGTTGCTTGTCGATCGGACTGCGGCGGCCCCGACCGAACGGCGACAATCCGCGGGTGGGTGTCGAACACTACGAGAACTTTCCGGTCGCGTCGCTGCTGTGCCCGCCCAGGCTGCGTGCCGCGGTGGTGGCGATCTACGGCTTCGCGCGCACGGCCGACGATCTCGCCGACGAGGGCGATGCCGCACCGGCGCAGCGCCTGGCGGCCCTTGGCGCATACCGCAGCGAGCTCGAGGCGATGCTCGAGGGCCGCGGCGGCAGCGGTCGCTGGCGCGAGGTGTTCGAGCCGCTTGGCCGGGCCCAGCGCGAGCACACGCTGCCGGCACGCCTGCTGCACGACCTGCTCGATGCCTTCGAGCAGGACGTGCGCAACCCGCCCTATCCGGACCGCGAGGCACTGCTGGCCTACTGCCAGCGCTCGGCGAATCCGATCGGTCGCCTGCTGCTGCATCTCTACGGCGTCGACGCGCACGGGGACCTGGCGTGCGCGGACGCCATCTGCACCGCGCTGCAGCTCATCAACTTCTGGCAGGACCTCGGGCGCGACCAGGCGCGCGGGCGCAACTACCTGCCGGCCAGCGAGCTTGCACGCCACGGCCTGCCGCCGATCGAGGCGCAGCCGCTGCGCGATGGCCCGGCGCTGCGCGCCTGCCTGCGCGAACTCTGCGACTGGGCGGCGGCGCTGATGCGGCGCGGCGCGCCCCTGGCCCTGCGCCTGCCCGGGCGCGCGGGCTGGGAGCTGCGCCTGGTCGTGCAGGGCGGGCTGCGCATCCTCGAGAAGATCGAAGCGCTGCAGCACGGCACGCTGCACGCGAGGCCGGTGCTCGGCAAGCGCGACCTGCCGCTGCTGCTGTGGCGGGCGCTGCGCATGGGCGCCCAGCAGCGCGCCGGCCAGGACGCGGGGCTGCCGGCATGACGCCCGAGGCCTATGTGCAGCAGAAGGCCGCGGCCAGCGGCTCGTCCTTCTACTACGCCTTCCTCTTCCTGCCGCCGCCGCGGCGCGCGGCGATCACCGCCTACTACGCCTTCTGCCGCGAGGTCGACGATGTCGTCGACGAGGTCGCCGACCCTGGCGTGGCGGCAAGCAAGCTGCAGTGGTGGCGCGGCGAAGTCGA
>CAUJJO010000144.1 GCA_963205125.1 Pseudomonadota bacterium
GGCCATTCTGGCATTCGACCGGTTCGGCGCCCCTAGCAGGAAGTCGCGAAAGGATCATGGATCTCCTCATCGTCGAGCCCCTGGACCCGGAAGTGCTGGACTGGCTCTCGATGCGCCACGGCGTGGTCTACGCGCCGCACCTGGCGCACGACCCGCGCGAGTTCCGCGCCGCGGTCGTCGACGTGCGTGGGCTGGTGCTGCCGCCGTCGGTCGCGCTGGACCGCAGCGTGCTGCGCGCCGCGCCGCAGCTGCGTGCGGTCGGGCGGCTTTCGGCGGGGGTCGAGAACCTCGACCTGGAGGCCTGCGCGCAGGCCGGCGTCGAAGTCGTGCGCCCGGCCACCGCCAGTGCCGCCGCCGAGGCCGAGTTCGCCATCGGCGCGCTGCTGCAGTTGCTGCGCCGGGTGCCGGTGGTCAACGCCGAGGGGCTGGCGGTGGGGCGCGAGCTGGGCGGCGCGGTGGTCGGCATCGTCGGCATGACGCCGGCTGCGCGAACGCTTGCGCGCCTGCTCGACGCCTTCGGCACGCGCGTGCTCGGCTACGACCCGGCGGTGCACGCCGGCGACAGCCTGTGGGACCGCTGGGGCATCGAGCCCGTGCCGCTGCGCCAGTTGATGGAGCACAGCGACGGCGTCTGCGTGCTGCTCAGCTACTTCAGCCGCTACCACGGCCTCTTCGGCCAGCGCTACCTCGCCGAGTGCAAGCCCAACCAGGTGCTGGTGAGCCTGGCGCCCTCGGGGCTCTTCGACGAGCAGGCGCTGGCGCTGGTGCTGCGGCGTCGGCGCATGGCCGCGGCCTGGTTCGACAGCATGGAGCCCGGCACGCTGGACCCGGGGCGCCCGCTGCACGCGGTGGAGGCCCTGCAGGTGACGCCGCGGGTGGCCAGCACGACGCGCGAATCGCGCGCGCGAAGCGCCTGGGCGGTGGCGCAGCGCATGGACGAGATCCTGCAGCTGCGCAACTCGGCCCCGGCCGACTTCACGTCGACGGCGCCAGGCGCGTTCGCTGGTCTCGAAGACGATCCAGCGCCTGCCTGAAGTCGGCCAGGCGGGCGCGCTCCTGCTCGACCACGGCAGCCGGCGCCCGCGCGACGAAGCTCTCGTTGCCGAGCTTGCCTTCGGCCTTGGCGATCTCGCTGTCCAGGCGCGCGATCTCCTTGTCCAGCCGCGCCGTCTCGGCGGCCACGTCGACCTCGACGTGCAGCGCCAGCCGCAGCGCGCCCTGCACCGCCACCGGCGCGGTGCGGGTGGCCTCGGCAAAGGCCGCGTCGTCCAGCACGCGGACCTCGGAGAGTCGCGCCAGCGCCTGCAGCAGCGTCGCCGCCTCGCGCGCGAAGGCCTCGTCGCCGCAGGCCAGCAGCGGCACGCGCGCCCCGGGTGCAAGCGTCATCTCGCTGCGCAGGTTGCGGCAACTGCCGACGACGGCCTTGAGCTGCGCCATCCAGGCGTCTGCCGCGGCGGCCATGCGCTCGGGCTGCGCCTGCGGGTAGGACGCGGTGACGATGGTCTGTGCGCTGCCGGCGGTCTTGCGGCCGGCGGCCACCGCCACCGTCTGCCAGAGCTCGGCGGTGATGAAGGGCGCGATCGGATGCAGCAACCGCAGCACGGTCTCGAGCACGCGCAGCAGCGTGCGCCGCGTGGCGCGCTGCTGTGCCGCATCGCCCTGCTGCAGCTGCACCTTGGCGATCTCGAGGTACCAGTCGCAGTACTCGTCCCAGACGAAGGCGTAGATGGCGTTGGCGACGAGGTCCAGCCGGTACTCTTCGAAGCCCTGCTGCACCGCGGCCTCGACGCGCTGCAGCTCGCCGACGATCCAGCGGTCGGCGGCCGAGAAGGGCAGCGCGGGCGCATCGGCCGCGTCGTCGGCGGGCGCCACGGCGCAGTCCTGCCCCTCGCAGTTCATCAGCACGAAGCGGGTGGCGTTCCAGAGCTTGTTGCAGAAGTTGCGGTAGCCCTCGCAGCGCTTGGCGTCGAAGTTGATGTTGCGGCCCAGGCTCGCGTAGCTGGCCATCGTGAAGCGCAGCGCGTCGGTGCCGAAGGCCGCAATGCCCTGCGGGAATTCCTTCTCCGTCTGCTTGCGGATCTGCGGCGCCGTCTCGGGCTTGCGCAGCCCGGTGGTGCGCTTGACCAGCAGCTCGGGCAGGGCGATGCCGTCGATCAGGTCGACCGGGTCGAGCACGTTGCCCTCGCTCTTGCTCATCTTTCGGCCTTGCGCGTCGCGCACCAGGCCGTGGATGTAGACGTCGCGAAACGGCACCTTGCCGGTGAAGTGCGTCGTCATCATGATCATCCGGGCGACCCAGAAGAAGATGATGTCGAAGCCGGTGACGAGCACGCTGCCGGGCAGGAAGAGCTCCTGCTCGATCGTCCTGGCCGGCCAGCCCAGCGTCGAGAAGGGCACCAGCGCCGAGCTGTACCAGGTGTCGAGCACGTCCTCGTCGCGCACCAGCGGGCCGCTGTAGCCCGCCGCGGTGGCGCGGGCACGTGCCTCGTCCTCGTTGCGGCCGACGAAGAGCTCGCCGCCGCTGCCGTACCAGGCCGGGATCTGGTGGCCCCACCAGAGCTGGCGGCTGATGCACCAGTCCTGGATGTTGTTCATCCAGTGGTTGTAGGTGTTGACCCATTGCTCGGGAACGAAGCGCACCTCGCCCGTGGACACCGCCTCGATCGCCTGCTGGGCGATGCTCTTGCCATTGGCCCCCGGCTTGTTCATCGCGACGAACCACTGGTCGGTGAGCATGGGCTCGATGACCTGCCCGGTGCGCCCGCAGCGCGGCACCATCAGGCGGTGCTTCTTCGTCTCGACCAGCAGCCCCAGCGCCTGCAGGTCGGCGACGACCTTCTTGCGCGCGTCGAAGCGGTCCAGCCCCTGGTAGGCGGCGGGGGCCTTGTCGTTGATCTTCGCGTCCAGCGTCAGCACGCCGATCATCGGCAGCGCATGCCGCAGGCCGACGGCGTAGTCGTTGGCGTCGTGCGCCGGGGTCACCTTGACGACGCCGGTGCCGAACTCGCGGTCGACGTAGGCGTCGGCGATGACCGGGATCAGGCGCTCGCACAGCGGCAGGCGCACCTGCTTGCCGACGAAGCCGGCGTAGCGCTCGTCCTCGGGGTGCACCATCACCGCGGTGTCGCCGAGCATGGTCTCGGGCCGCGTCGTCGCCACCACCAGCGCGCCCGAGCCGTCGGCCAGCGGGTAGCGGATGTGCCAGAGGAAGCCGTCCTCCTCCTCGCTCTCGACCTCGAGGTCGGAGACCGCCGACTTCAGCACCGGGTCCCAGCTCACCAGGCGCTTGCCGCGGTAGATCAGACCCTCGTCGTAGAGGCGCACGAAGGTCTCGGTGACGACGGGCGAGAGCTTGTCGTCCATCGTGAAGTACTCGCGGCTCCAGTCGACGCTTGCGCCCAGGCGCCGCATCTGGCGCGTGATGGTCGCGCCCGAAGTCGCCTTCCAGTCCCAGACGTGCCTGGCAAAGCCCTCGCGGCCGAGGTCGTGGCGCGAGATGCCGGCTTCCTGGAGCTGGCGCTCGACGACGATCTGGGTGGCGATGCCCGCATGGTCGGTGCCCGGCAGCCACAGGGTGTTGTGGCCGCGCATGCGGTGCCAGCGCGTGAGCGCGTCCATGATGGTCTGGTTGAACGCATGCCCCATGTGCAGCGTACCGGTGACGTTGGGCGGCGGCAGCTGGATGCAGAACGAGGGCCGTGCCGGATCCAGGCCGGGGGCGAACGCCCCCGGCGCATCCCAGGCCTGCGCCCAGCGGGCCTCGATGGCGGCGGGTTCGAAGGACTTGGGCAGTTCGGGCGTGGTCATGGCGGCGGCACAATCGGTGCGCGCCGCTCGGGCACGGCGCACGGAGGTCGGCGCACAGCCCTTCGCGGCGGCAGCGTGGTTCTTCGGGAAACCGGGGGATTCTAGGAGGCTGTCGGGCCTTCACGGCCTTCACGGCCACCCCGGAGCCGTCGCGGCCCAGGCCCTGGCGACAAGCCGGAGTGAACCTGCGACTGCATGAGCCGCTTCATTGCCGTTGATCGGGACGCTGCCAGTGGGCTGCCGCCGTCGGGGGTCGTCGGGTGCGGCGATCGCATAGAATCGAACGATCGTTCGTTTCTTGGTCTCCTGCGGGCCGCCCGGGTCGTCGATGGGTCGCCCAGGAGCAGGCCACTAGAATTCTTCGCTTAACGCAAACGTCAATCCAGCAGGAGTCACGCGCATGAAGGTACTGGTCCCCGTGAAGCGTGTCGTCGACTACAACGTGAAAGTCCGCGTGAAGTCCGACGGCACCGGGGTCGATCTCGCCAACGTCAAGATGAGCATGAACCCCTTCGACGAGATCGCCGTCGAAGAGGCCGTGCGCCTGAAGGAAAAGGGCGTGGCCAGCGAGATCATCGCGGTCTCCTGCGGCGTCACCCAGTGCCAGGAGACGCTGCGCACGGCGATGGCCATCGGTGCCGACCGCGCCATCCTCGTCGAGTGCGCGGACGAGCTGCAGCCGCTGGCGGTCGCCAAGCTGCTGAAGGCGCTGGTCGACAAGGAGCAGCCGGGCCTGATCATCCTCGGCAAGCAGGCCATCGACGACGACTGCAACCAGACCGGGCAGATGCTGGCCGCCCTCGCCGGCCTGCCGCAGGCGACGTTCGCCAGCAAGGTCGAGGTCGCGGACGGCAAGGCGTGCGTGACGCGCGAGGTCGACGGCGGCCTGGAGACGCTCGAGCTCACGCTGCCGGCGGTGGTCACCACCGACCTGCGCCTGAACGAGCCGCGCTACGTCACGCTGCCCAACATCATGAAGGCCAAGAAGAAGACGCTCGACGTCGTCAAGCCCGCCGACTTGGGTGTGGAC
>CAUJJO010000145.1 GCA_963205125.1 Pseudomonadota bacterium
GGCGGCGTGCAGCAGCTTCCGCTGGCCGGCCTGCAGGCCCAGTGGGACGGCAAGGTGCTCGCCTGGTGGCGTCCACCTCCCGGCGACGAACGCGCGTGGACGCTCGAGCGCCTGCTCGAGCTGCAGGGACCGGAGACCGCCGTGGGCGCCCGCGCGCCGCAGGACGAGATCCTGCGTCGGCGCGTGTTCGCGTTCCAGCTCGGCCAGGGGCTGCCGCTGGACGGCCTGGCCGACCCGCTGACGCTGATGCAGCTCAACCGCGCCAGCGGCGTGGCCGAACCGCGCCTGGGCGCGCCCTCCTGATGTCCTACATCCTCGACGCCTTGCGCCGCGCCGATGCGCAGCGCCGCCAGGGCCAGACGCCGGCCCTGCAGCAGATCGCCGCCGGCCCCGCGCCGTCGCCCGGCCGCGGGACCGCGGCGCGCCTGCGCGGCGCCACGCGCGCGCTCGCCGCCGCGGCGCTGCTGGCCGGCGCCGGCCTTGCGCTCGGCTGGTGGTGGGGCCGCAGGACAGGCGAGGCGCCCGCGCCACCGATCCCGCCAAGCTCGCCGATCTCCTCGCCCATCGCGTCCGTCGCGTCCGTCGCGTCCATCGCGCCGACCGCGTCGACCGCGTCGCCTGCCGCCAGCGCGCCTGCGGTGCAGCCGCAGGTCCATGCCGACACGCCCGGCCGCGCGGCCACGAAGGCGCGCGCTCCAGCCTCGCGCCGCGCCAGGCACGAGGGGAAAGCCGCATCGTCCGCGGTCGCAGCGTCGACGGCGGCCGCCACGGCGGTGGCGCAAACCGCCTCGGCCCCGGGCTCGGCCGCATCCGAAGACCGGCCGCTGGCCGCCGCGGCGCTGCCCGAGCCGCTGCGCAGCCGCGTCGCGCGCCTGGGCTTCGGCGGCGCGGTGCAGTCGCAGGACCGCAGCCAGAGCTTCGTGCTGATGGACGGCCAGCTCGTGCGCGAAGGCCAGACGCTTGCGCCGGGGATCGTTCTCGAGCGGATCGACGCGCGCAGCCTGCGGCTGCGGGTCGACGGCCGGGCGGTCGAGCTCGCGCTCTGATCCGTGCGCCGGCCCGTGCCCGGGCCTTTGCGCCGGCCTTTGCGCCGGCCTTTGCGTTCACCTGTTCGCCGGCGCGCCCTCAGCGTGGCCGTCGCGGCGCGGGCACCGCGGGAGCCGCCGCTGCGGCTGCGGCGCTCTCCTTGTCGGCGCGTGCCTGCTGCGCGCGCCGCTTGCTGCGCCCGGCGGGCGTGAGCATGCCCTGCAGGTACAGGCGAAGGCCATCGGCGACGTAGTCGGCCAGCGTCACCCGATCGGCGAAGTGCCAGTGCTTGAGCGCCCAGCCGTGCGCCAGCAGGACGAGCCGGAAGGTGAGCAGCTCGACGTTCGTCGGCTCGACCAGGCCGGCGGCGATGCAGGCCTCGATCGGCTCGGCGATCAGGCGGTTGGTCTGCAGCTCGAGGCCCTGGATCGCGCGGCGAAGCTCGGGCCGCAGCGAGGCGCTCTCGCGATAGCCGACCACGGTGGCGCCGATGTTGCGGTCCACCGCCTCGCAGTACGCGCGCACCGCCGTGCACAGGCGCTGCAGCGGGTCGGTGACGCCCTGCAGCCGCTCGGGGATGTGGCGCTGGTAGGTGTCGAAGATGTGCAGGTAGACGAGGAAGAGCACGTCCTCCTTGTCCTTCACGTAGGAATAGATCAGCCCGGCGCTGAAGCCGGCCTTGTCGGCGATGTCCTTGATCGTCGTGCCGTGGTAGCCGGCGCGCGCGAAGCAGGCCACCGCCGCCTGCACGATCTGCTCGCGCCGCCACTCGATGCGCCCGGCATCGTCGATGCGGCTCTCGATGACGATGGGGACTGCGGCGGCAGGCGCCTTGGCCTTGCCGCGCCGCGGCGGTGCGCCGACGCCGCCGCGCGCGGCGGCGGTCGGTCGGCTCGAAGGCTCGCGGCGCGCCATGGGTGTGGTCGTCGATGCGGCTCGACGCGCGATCAGGCGGCGGCGCCGCGATCGGCGCGGTCCTGCAGCTCGCGCAGGATGACGAGGTGCTGGATGTCGTTCGTGCCCTCGTAGATGCGGCAGACGCGCGCGTCGCGGTAGAGACGCTCGATGCCGTGGTCGACGAGATAGCCGTAGCCGCCGAAGACCTGCATCGCCTCGGAGCACACCCACTCGGCCGCCTCCGAGGCCACCAGCTTGGCCATGCAGGCCTCCATCAGGCAGGGCTGGCCGTGGTCGCGCAACTGCGCTGCGTGCAGCACGAGCTGGCGCGCGCTCTCCACCCGCGTGGCCATCGCGGCCAGGCGAAAGCCCACCGCCTGGTGCTCGACGATGGGCTTGCCGAAGACGACGCGCTCGCGCGCGTAGGCCAGCGCCTTGTCCAGCGCGGCACGCGCGATGCCCACCGCCTGCGCGGCGATGCCGATGCGCCCGCCTTCGAGGTTGGCGAGCGCGATGCGCAGGCCCTGCCCCTCGGTGCCCAGGCGCAGCGATGCGGGCACGCGCATCGCCTCGAAGTGGATCTGGCAGGTGTCCGAGGCATGCTGGCCGAGCTTGCGCTCGACGCGGCCGACGACGTAGCCCGGCGTCGAGGTCGGCACGAGGAAGCCACTGATGCCGCGGCGGCCGCCTTCCGGGTCGGTGCGCGCGAAGACCAGCGCCACCTCGGCCTGGCTGCCGCTGGTGATGAACTGCTTGCTGCCGTCGATGACGTAGTCGTCGCCGTCGCGCCGCGCCCGCGTGCTGAGCGCGCCCGCGTCCGAGCCGCCGTGCGCCTCGGTCAGGCAGAAGGCCGAGAGCCATTCGCCGCGCGCCATCGGGCGCAGGAAGCGCTGCTTCTGCTCCTCGCTGCCGAACTGCAGGATGGGCATGCAGCCGACCGCGTTGTGG
>CAUJJO010000146.1 GCA_963205125.1 Pseudomonadota bacterium
CTTGCGCGCGCTCACGAAGAGGCCGTCGCTGCCTTCGCAGCCCGCGGGCGACTGCAGCCGCGTGGCGACCCGGGCGAGGCCCTGCGCATCGCTGCGGCCCGACCAGAGCGCGCGGCCGCGGCAGTCGGAGATCGCCACGTCCGCGCCTTCCACCGGACGCGCGCGATCCAGCGTCGTCACCCACACGAGCGCGTTCTTGCGCCCCTGCTTGAAGTGCACCGCAAGCTGCGTCACGAGCACGCCGGTGCGCACGTACATCGGCGCGGGCGACTCGAGCAGGGCCGCGCCCAGGCGCTGCGACTCGAGCTCGACGACGTGGTAGCCGCTGCGCGGCAGCGGCAGGCCGACGACCTCGAGCGCGCGCGCCGGCCCGTCCTGCGGGCGCGGCAGCGCCAGCCGGCGCGCGTCGGGCTCGGCCGCCAGCAGCGAGACCTCGCGCGTGGCGATCATGCGCTCGACCTTGCGCCGCAGCACGCGCCCGCGCGCATCGGTCTCTTCCTGCCACTCGAACCACTGCGCCTGCGGCCTGCCGAGCTCGCGTGCGGAGAGGCGGCTCTCGTGCCAGCGCTGCAGGCGCCGGTACCAGGCGATGATCTCGGCGTCGCCGTCCAGCCGCTTGACGCGCACCTGGCCGGAGGCGGCGTCGGCGGCGAGCTCCTGCTGCACCTGGCGCAGCGTGATCGGCAGCGCCGCCTGCGGCCCGCCCTCCAGCACGCCGAAGGGCGCGGCGGCGAACTTGGCCAGCGGCGGCGCCTCGGCCGTGGCCAGGGTCAGCGGGAAGCTGCTCGCGTTGGCCAGCGCGCGGCCGCTCACGTCCTGCAGTCCGCGCGGCAGTTCGAGGCGGTAGCGCGCGCGCTCGGCCAGGCGCCCGTCCGGGCCCTTGAAGACCAGCTCGCTCACCTCGGTGGCACGATCGTCGGCGTCGAAGAAGGGCGTGATCGCCGGCCCACCCGCGGCCGGCAGCAGCCGCGCCTGGGCAGCCTGCGCGCGCGGCACCGGCGCCGAGAAGCGCAGCAGGATGGGGCGCACCGGCACGCAGGGGGCGCTGGCGCGCTCGCGCTCGCAGGCGAACTCGGCCTGGAAGGCCTCGCGCACGCGAAAGTCCAGCCGCTGCTCGCTGCGCGTGACGAGTGCCGGCGCCTGCCGCGCGGCGATGCCCTTGCCCCAGACGAGCTGCACGCGCGCCCCGGCCGGCAGCGGGCGGCTGCAGCGCGCGACGAGCAGGCGATCGGCGTCGCGCAGGAGGCCGCGCGCCTTCAGCAGCGCCTGCCGCGCGGGGCCGGCAAGCGGCTGCAGCGGCAGGCGCTCGGCATGGGCGTCGAGCTCGCAGCCGGCATGGGCCAGCGCCTGCGTCTCGTCGACCGGGCCGCTCAGGTGCAGGATGAAGACCTGGTCCTCCTCGATCGTCGCGCCGTCCCAGGGCTCGCTGCGCTGCAGCGTCGGCCCGCCGGTCGAGAAGGCGAAGCGGCTGCGGCCCTGGACCACGCCGTCCTGCGGCAACCAGCCCCGGCGCAGCGCGAGCGTGCACTGCACGCCCGGAGGCAGCGGCGCAGCGAAGTCCCAGGCCCAGCGCCGTTCGTCCAGCCAGCGCCCGCTGCCGCGGGCGTTGCCGCCGCTGCATTCGAGCGTCATGGGGTCGGGCGCGCGCAGGTCGCCAAGCGGCACCACCGCGCGGTCGAAGCGCACGACCGCCTGGCTCACGCTGGCCACCGCGCCTTCGGGACTCACGTCGACGATGCTCGCCGCGCGCGTTGCCGCAGCCGCGGCGACGAGGGCAAGCCCGAGCAGTGCCGCCCGCGCAAGCGCTGCAGCGGCCATGGGCAGGCGGCATTTCACCATCGACCTCTCCTGCGTGATGGGGCGCGAATCGGTCGCGAATCGGCCGCGGCTTCAGCGCGACGCGACGCGCTGCTCGAGGTGATCGAGCAGCGTGCGCAGCACCTGCGCCTCGCCGCCGACCGGGCGGCCCGGGCGCGCTGCGTCGTTCCAGGCGAAGAGGTCGACGTGCAGCCAGGGCAGCGCCGGCGGGACGAAGTCGGCGAGGAAGAGCGCCGCCGTCACCGCGCCGGCCATCGGGCCCTTGCCGGTGTTGACGATGTCGGCGATGTCGCTCTCGATGCGGTCGTGGTAGTCCGCCCACAGCGGCAGGTGCCACAGCGGGTCGTGCAGTGCGCAGCCGCGGTCGACCAGCGTGCGCGCAAGCGCCGTGTCGCGGCAGAACAGCGCCGGCAGTTGCGGGCCCAGCGCCATCCGCGCCGCGCCGGTCAGCGTGGCCAGGTCGATCAGCAGCGCGGGCTTGGCTTCGGCAGCCAGCGCCAGCGCGTCGCAGAGGATCACGCGGCCTTCGGCGTCGGTGTTGCCGATCTCGATGTGGATGCCGCGGCGCGTGCGCAGCACGTCGCCCGGGCGCAGCGCATTGCCGGCGATGCTGTTCTCCACCGCCGGGATCAGCACGCGCAGGCGCAGCGGCAGCTCAAGCGCCATGATCATGCGCGCGAGGCCCAGCACGTTGGCCGCGCCGCCCATGTCCTTCTTCATGAGGCGCATGCCGTCGGCCGACTTGATGTCCAGCCCGCCGCTGTCGAAGCACACGCCCTTGCCGACCAGGGTCACGCGCGGATCGCGCGGCCGGCCCCACTCGAGCTCGATCAGCCGCGGCGCCCGCGCCGGATGCTCGGCGGCACGGCCGACCGCGTGGATCGCCGGCAGATCCTTCTTCAGCAGCTCGTCGCCGACGATCTGCGTGAAGCGGGCGCCGTGCGCCTTGGCCAGCGCCTGCGCCGCAGCCGCCAGCTGCGCCGGCCCCATGTCCTCGGCCGGCGTGTTGACGAGGTCGCGCACCAGCGCGATCGACTCGGCAAGGACTAGGCCGCGGCGACTGCCCGCCGCTGCCGGCAACTGCAGCGTGGCGGCGCCGCGCGGGCGCTTGCGGTAGCGCTCGAAGGCGTAGCTGCCGAGCTGCCAGGACATCGCCGCGGCCTGCGCGTCGAGCGCGAGCGGCCCTTCGGCGAGGCGGTAGCTGCCCTCGGGCAGCGCGCGCGGCAGCAGCGACAGCGCGTAGGGATGCGCGGCGCCGTGCACGCCGGCCCAGACGGCGGCCAGCCGGCCATCCTTGCCCGGCAGCAGCGCGAAGCTGTCGGGCGCGCCCTTGAAGCCCAGGGTGTGCAGCCAGCGGCGCTCATCGAGCGGCAGCGCCGCGGCGGCGGCTTCGAAGCCCTGCGCGTCGACGGCATGGATGGGGGTCGTGGCGGCGGCGGGCTTCCTCAACTGGACGCTCATGGATCGAGGCTCTCTGCGGTGGCGGTGATGACCGCGATGATGGCATCGCGCAGCCTGCCGGCCCAGGGGCGAAACCGCACGGCTGGGCGCGGGAGTCTGAATCCGCTCGAGAACATTGGAATGCAGTTCACAACCGTTCGCGGCGGTTGGCGACCGTTCAGGCCTTGATTTCATCCGATGAAAAGATTACACTTGCGCGCATGTTTTCCCTCGGCCTCGTCACTGTCGCCCTCTGCGCCCCTCGCCGCCCCGTCGCGGGCGAGCGTCGCGTGCAGGCGCGTGCGTATCGGGCAGGCCGGGGTGCACGCATGCATCGCCCGGCCGCACTTTCCTGAGCCCGGCGATCGCTCCCCCCTTCCCCCCCTCGTATTCGCGCAGACCTTTGATCGCCGGGCTTGAACAGCCCGCGCATCGGCGCGCGCCGCTCCCCCGCGGCGCAGGCGCCCCAGGACCAAAGGATCCCGCGATGCTTGCCATCTCCTTCGAGCGCACGCTCACCGAACTCGACCACGTCCGCATCACCAGCCTGCTGCGCAGCACGCAGCCCGCCGGCCGCGCGCGCGCCCCCGCCTCGCCGATTGCCGACGTGCTCGACGGCTCGGCCATCGTGCCCTCGCGCCAGGTGCCCACCGACGTCGTCACCATGCACTCGCAGGTGCTGCTGGAAGACGCCGACAGCGGCATGCAGCAGAAGCTGACGCTGTGCTATCCGGCCGACGCGGTGCCGGCCACTGGCATGGTGTCGGTCCTCTCGCCGGTCGGCGCGAGCCTGCTCGGGCTGCGCGTGGGCGAGGTCGCAAGCTGGCGCACCCCCATGGGCGAAGAGCGCAGCGGCACGCTGGTGGCCATCCTCTTCCAGCCCGAGGCCAGCGGCAACTACACGATGTAGCCACCCCCCACCTGTCACCCGCAAGGAGGCCGAAATGAATCCGACCCTGATGCCCTGGTTCGAATCCATGCTTGCCAACAGCCTGCGCTGGCAGCAGGTGGCACTGTTTGCCGGCAGCTGCGCGCAGCGACAGTGGATGGGGGCGCAGCATGACGGCGCGAAGTGGCTTGCGCGCGAGCTGCGTGCACTGCGGCGCACGCGGCTCGACGCCCGTGCGCCGCGCGCCCATCGCGAGCCCTTGATCCCTGAACCCTGACGCCGCGCCCAGGGTCGGCAGCGGAGTCGGCAAGACACCTGGACGCCGCGCCGCGAGGCGCCGCGCCCCGCAAAGACGTATACTGCATGCCTCTTTGTGGAAACAGCATGCGCTTAGCCGACTACACCGACTACACGATGCGCGTGCTGATGTACTGCGCAGCGCGGCCCGAGCGCCTGGTGACGATCAGCGAGATCGCCGCCGAGCACGGCATCTCGCGCAACCACCTGACGAAGATCGTCACCGACCTCGGCCGCCAGGGCGTGCTGCAGACGCTGCGTGGGCGCGGCGGCGGCCTGCGCCTGCTGAAGCCGCCGCACGAGATCCGCGTCGCCGACGTGATCCGCGCGGCGGAGACCGACTTCCGACTCGTCGAGTGCTTCGACGCGCGCACCAGCCGCTGCACGCTGACGCCGGGTTGCGGCCTCAAGAACCTGCTGCAGGAGGCGCTGCAGGCCTACTTCACGGTGCTGGAAGGCAGGACGCTTGCCGACCTGGTGCAGGCGCAGGACCAGGCCATGCCCGACGCCGCGCAGGGCACCGCGTCGGCGCCGATCACGCTGCATCGGCGCCACGCCAAGCGGGAACACGCCGATGCCTGAAGCGTCCGCCGCATCGAGCCTGCCCGGCTTGTCCGCGCCCTCGGCCAGCTTCGAGGTGCCGCTCGAGATGCTCTCGGCCTGCCACGGCCGCGTGCAGGCGCAGTGCCAGACGCTGCAGCGGCTGCTGCCGCATGTGGCCGGGCACGGCGCCGACCGTGCCGCGCAGGAGGCGGCAAGCGCCGTCATGCGCTACTTCGACACCGCCGCCGTGCATCACCACGCCGACGAGGAGGTCGACCTCTTCCCGGCGCTGATCGAATCGATGGCCGGCTCCGACGCAGTGTGCCTGCGCGGCATGACGCAGGCGCTCGCCGCCGAGCACCGCGAGCTCGAGCGCCGCTGGCAGCGCGTGCGCGCAGGCCTGCAGGCGATCGTCACGGGCGACGCCTCGCGCCTGCTCGCCGACGACGTGCAGGGCTTCGTCGACCACTACGCGCAGCACATCGCGCGCGAGGAAGCCGAACTGCTGCCGATGGCCAGGCGCCTGCTCGGCGACGCCGAGCTCGACGCCATCGGCCGCGCCATGCGCGCGCGCCGCGGCCTCGCCGATCCTCCGTTCCCCGACCTCTCCGCAACCTGAGGACCACCCCGTGTCGCAACCCCACCTGCATCTTTCACCCGACGCCATCTACCCCTTCGACGCGCGCGGCGTCGCCAAGCGTTTCCGCCACGCGGCGATCTTCGGCGCGCTCGACACGCTGCAGCCGGGCGAGACCATGCGCTTCGCCAACGACCACGACCCGCTGCCGCTGCTGGCGCAGATCGGCCAGCGCTACGGCGAGCGCGTGAGCATCGAGTACCGCCAGCGCGAGCCCGGCGCGGTGATCATCGACTTCCGCGTCGAGTGAGCACGGCTCGGGGCGGACTGGGCTCCCGTCCCGTTCGCATGCCGCGCGCCCTTGGCCACGGACTGGCACACTCGCGGTCCGCGGCTACGGCCGGCGCAGGCCAGGGCGAGGCCCCGTCATGAAGCTCAACATCCTCTCCGACCTCCACCTCGGTTTCGACACCATGGAGGGACCGGTCACCGACGCCGACCTCGTCGTGCTGGCCGGCGACATCGCGCGTCCGCGCCAGGCCGTGGCCTGGGCGCTGCGGCTCGAAAAGCCGGTGCTCTACGTCCCCGGCAACCACGAGTTCTACGGCGGCAGCCTGGACGGCGCGCTTCAGGAGCTGCAGCAGCTCTGCCACGGCACGCAGGTGCAGGTGCTGGACCGCGGCGAGGTCGTCGTCGACGGCGTGCGCTTCCTCGGCGCCATGCTGTGGAGCGACTTCCGGCTCTTCCCCGGCCGCGAGCAGGAGGCCAAGGCCGAGGCACAGCGCCTGGTGCGCGACTTCAGCCGCATCCGCCTGCACGCCGAGGGCGAGGCCCTCTTCACCCCCGACGACTGCGCTGCCCTCTTCGCGCGCGACAGCGCCTGGCTGCAGCAGCGCCTGGCCGCGCCCTTCGACGGCCCGACCGTCGTCATCACCCACCATGCGCCGACGCGCCAGAGCGTGCATCCGCGCTTTGCCGAGTCGCTGCTCAGCGCCTGCTTCGTCTCCGACGCGGCGCAACTGATGGACGGGCAGCGCGTGCAGCTGTGGATCCACGGCCACACGCACGACAGCTTCGACTACGACTGCAAGGGCACGCGCGTGGTCTGCAACCCGCGCGGCTACTGCCGCGCCGGCGTCACCGAGAACCAGGCCTTCGACCCCAACTTCATCGTCGAGGTGAATGCGACATCGCGGCCCGCGCAGGCCCCGGCGCCGGGGCAACACGCAGGCGCCGCCTGAGCGCAGCCATCGCGGACCCGGCGATGGCACCCTGGCTGCAAGCGCTGGCGGGCAGGCTTGGCCGCAAGGTGGCGGCCTACCTCGGCGCGCCGCGGCCGCACGGGCAGATGATGGCCACGGTGCCGGCGCACGAACTCGCCGCCACGCTGCGCCCGGGCGACGTGCTGCTGGTCGAAGGCGGCTCGCGCGTGAGCCGCATCATCAAGATCCTGACGCAGTCGAACTGGTCGCACGCCACGCTCTACGTCGGCTGCGACCAGGCCGGCTGCCGCGGCCCGACGCTGGTCGAGGCCGACCTCGAGGACGGCGTGCGCGCGACGCCGCTTGCGGCGTACACGCACATGCACGCGCGCATCTGCCGCCCGCAGGGCCTGGCGCCGGCAGAGATCGATCGGCTCGTGGCGCATGTCCTCGGGCGCGTCGGCGAGCACTACGACCTGCAGAACCTCGTGGACCTGGGCCGCTACCTGATGCCGGTCTTCCCGATCCCGCAGCACCGGCGTCGCCAGATGCTGGCCTTCGGCAGCGGCGATCCGACGCGGGCGATCTGCTCGACGCTGATCGCCCAGGCCTTCCAGGCGATCCGCTACCCGATCCTGCCGGAACTGCGACCCGACGAGCGCAGCGGCGCCGCCGGCCGGCACTACCAGCGCGAGCTGCTGCACATCCGGCACTACAGCCTCTTCGTGCCGCGCGACTTCGACATGTCGCCCTACTTCGAGATCGTCAAGCCGACGCTGCAATCGGGCTTCGACCCGCACCGCCTGCAGTGGGCCGAGACGCCTGAGGCGGCCAGCGCCGCCAGCGACGACCCCGCCTCGATCGTCGTCGAGCGCCGCGCCGAACCCGGGGCCGCGTAGCCCGCAGCCCCGATCACGCCGAACGCAGGCCGCCGAAGCGCTCGAAGTAGCTGCCGGCGGGCGGCGGCGCCGGGCCCTCGGCGGTCTCCAGCACGGCCTCGACATGGCGCTCGGCCGCGGCCTCGACGCGCCGGTAGAGATTGCGGCAGAGCGCGCGCGCGGCCGCACCCGGCCAGCCGCGCGGCATCAGCTCGTCGGGCAGCATGGGGTCGCGCAGCAGCACCCGCCGGAAGTCGTGCATGAGCAGCGTGCGCACGACGAAGGCGCGCTCGGGCGCGATCGCCTCCTCGCGCTGCAAGGCCAGCCACAGCGGGCGGAAGTCGGCGAGGAAGGCTTCGTAGTCGGCGGCCAGGCGCGCCGTATCCCAGCCGCCCTGCACGAGGGTCTCGAAGACGTCCGCCGCCACCCAGGGTGCGGCCGCGCCGCGCAGCACCAGCACGCGCTGGCCGGCCTCGGCGAGCAGCGCGCGCAGCGCCTCCTCGTCGGGGTCGGGGTGCAGCAGCACGCCGCCGTCCAGGCGGCCGAAGCCGATCCAGCCCAGCTCGCGCTGCAGGCGCTGCCGCGCCGCGGCGTCGAGCGCCGCCAGCCCGAGGGCCACGATCGTCCACTGCCCGTCCCAGGGCCGCTGCTGCGGGCGGTAGATGCGCTCGTGCGCTGCGTCGACGCGGCGCGCCCCGCTCTCGGTGAGGCGGTAGTCGCTGCGCCGGCCGCTGGCGCGCGGCTGCAGCCAGCCCTCCACCGCCAGCCGGTGCATGGAGGTGCGCACCGTGCGCTCGTTGACGCCCAGCGGCGCCAGCAGCGCGATCACGCTGCCGAGCGCGGCGTTGCCGCCGCGGTGCGAGATGGCGTCGCCGTAGACCGTGAAGATGAGCGATTTCGCCTTCGGGCTCGGGCGCGCCAGCAGCACGTCGAAGGGGTCGTCCTTGGGGCGTGGCATGGCCCGCGATGCTAGACGAGCGCGGCCTCGGCGAGGCGGCACGCGCGCAGGGCGCGCGCCGCAGCGCGACTTATATGTTTCATTTCATATTGGTTTCTGTGTCGTTTTGACATACGATGATCGCGAAGCGGCGGTCGCCGGGCGCGCGGTGATCACGGCCATCCGGCGGCAAGGTCGGCGAAGCCGGCAGCGCGCGCGGTGTTTGCGACGCGCCCTTCGTGATACGCAGTCATCGTGATGTGTGTATCACGTGCCTCAGGTTTCGGTCATCCAAGCCAAGCGGGAGAACACATGGGCGAGAAGCGATCGGTTCCCACCTACTGCTACAACTGCGTCTCCGGCCCCGACTTCCTGCGCGTGCGGGTCGAGGACGGCGTGGCGCTCAACGTCGAGCCCAACCACGACGGCGCGGGCGTGCACCCGGCCCACGGCCGGCCCTGCGTGCGCGCCTACGGCCTGGTGCAGAAGACCTACAACCCCTACCGGGTGCTGACGCCGCTCAAGCGCACCAACCCGAAGAAGGGCCGCGACGAGGACCCGGGCTTCGTGCCCATCTCCTGGGACGAGGCGCTGGACATCGTCGCCCGCCGCCTGCTCGAGATCCGCGAGCGCGGCATCCTCGACGAGCAGGGCCTGCCGCGCGTGGCCGCCTCCTTCGGCCACGGTGGCACGCCGGCCAGCTACATGGGCACCTTTCCCGCCTTCCTCGGCGCCTGGGGGCAGATCGACTACAGCATGGGCTCGGGCCAGGGCGTGAAGTGCACGCACTCCGAGCACCTCTACGGCGAGTTCTGGCACCGCGCCTTCACCGTCTGCGCGGACACGCCCAACGCCCGCTTCATCCTCTCCTTCGGCGCCAACGTCGAGGTCACCGGCGGCCCCTGCGCGGTGCGCCGGCACGCCGACGCGCGCATCCGCGGCGTCAAGCGCGTCAACGTCGAGCCGCATCTCTCGGTGACCGGCGGCTGCTCGGCCGAGTGGGTGCCGATCAAGCCCAAGACCGACCCCGCCTTCATGCTCGCGCTGCTGCACGTGCTGCTGTGCGAGGCCGGCATCGA
>CAUJJO010000147.1 GCA_963205125.1 Pseudomonadota bacterium
CCGAGGCCCGATACGCCGCCACCTGCTCGAGGCAGCGCTCCATCCCTTGCCGATCCATCTTGCCTCCGTCGTTGAACAAACAGGGGCAAGGTTCTCAGCTATCCGATCAAGGCGAAAGATGACTTCGCGGAACGCTTACGGTCGAGTTGCTGCGCTATCCCGAGCTCAAGGGCCTGCCGGTGGTGATCGGCGGCCGGCGCCGCCACCAGCCGCAGCCGCAGCCCGATGGAAGCCGGCGCTTTGCCACGCTGCGCGAGTACACCGGCCGCGGCGTCATCACCACCGCGACCTACGCCGCGCGCGCCTTCGGCGTCAACTCGGCGATGGGCTTGATGAAGGCCGCCGCGCTGTGCCCGCAGGCGGTGCTGCTGCCGGCCGACTTCGACGAGTACCGGCGCTATTCGCGCGCCTTCAAGGCGGCGGTGGCCGAAGTGGCGCCGCTGATCGAGGACTGCGGCATCGACGAGATCTTCATCGAGCTCACCGAGCTGCCCGGCGCGCAGGACGCGCTCGGGCACGACGCCTGCGGCGGCGTGCGCGCGATCGCGCAGGAGATCCGCAACAACGTGCGCCGTGCCACGGGCCTCACCTGCTCGATCGGCGTCACGCCCAACAAGCTGCTTTCCAAGATCGCCAGCGAACTCGACAAGCCCGACGGCCTCACGCTGATCACCGAGGCCGACCTCGAAGCCCGCATCTGGCCGCTGGCGGTGCGCCGCATCAACGGCATCGGCCCCAAGGCCAGTGCCCGCCTGGTCGCGCTCGGCATCGAGACCATCGGCGAGCTCGCCGCGCGGCCGCGCGAGGAGCTGATCGGCTACTTCGGCCGCGCCTACGGGCGCTGGCTGCACGAGGCCGCGCACGGCCGCGACGAGCGCCCGGTGGTCACGCACAGCGAGCCGGTGTCGGTGAGCCGCGAGACGACCTTCGAGCGCGACCTGCACGCCTTGGCCGACCGGGCGCAGCTCGGCACCGTCTTCACCGAGCTGTGCACGCAGCTCGCCGCCGACCTGCAGAGAAAGGGCTACCGCAGCCGCACCATCGGCGTCAAGCTGCGCTTCGACGACTTCCGCACCGTGACGCGCGACCACACGCTGCAAGAGGCCGTGGCCGACGCCGCGGCGATCCGCCACACCGCGGGGCTGTGCCTCAAGCGGGTCGACCTCTCGCGCCGGCTGCGCCTGCTCGGCGTGCGCGCCGCTGGCCTCGAGCGCGTGAAGCCCGGTGGCGCGGCCGCCGCGCCGCCGCCCGACGCCTGCGCCGAGAGTGCGCAGGCGCACGCATCACGAACGCCCGAGCTCTTCGACGATGCGGCCGGCGGGTGAGGCGCCGGGCAGCGCCCGCGCCGTCGTCAACGGCTGGGCAGCCGGTACAGCCAGATGGCGGTGAGGCCGCAGACGATCGAGGGCAGCCAGCGCCAGGGGTCGGGCAGCTTCCACAGCGTCCAGGCGCAGCTTGCCGCCATCGTCACCCAGGCGAGCTGCTTGGCGCGCAGCGGCACGACGCGGCGCGCGCGCCAGGCGCGCACCATCGGGCCGAAGCGCGGATGCCGCAGCAGCCAGCGCTCCCAGCGCGGGCTGCCGCGCGCAAAGCAGTAGGCGGCCACCAGTACGAAGGGCGTCGTCGGCAGCACCGGCAGGAAGATGCCGATGATGCCGGTCACGAGCGCCACGAAGCCCGCCGCGATCCAGAGCCGCGCCAGCCAACCGCGGGCAACACGGGTCGGGGGCATGGCGGGAGGCATCGGGCGATCATAGTCAGCCCCTTGCAACGGCCTGCGATGAATCCCCGCGCCGGGCGTTGGGACTGCTACGGCCCACCCTCGTTAGCATTGCCCCCTCGAGGAGGCATTGCGCACCATGACCGTCATCACCAACGTCGAGGACCTGCGGCTGCTGGCGAGGAAGCGCGTGCCGCGCATGTTCTACGACTACGCCGACTCGGGCAGCTGGACCGAGTCGACCTACCGCGCCAACGAGAGCGACTTCCAGCGCATCAAGCTGCGCCAGCGCGTGGCGGTGAACATGGAGAACCGCAGCACCGCGGTGAAGATGGCCGGCATCGACGTGGCGATGCCGGTGGCCATCGCCCCGGTGGGGCTGACCGGCATGCAGCACGCCGACGGCGAGATCCTCGCCGCGCAGGCGGCCGAGGCCTGCGGCATCCGCTTCACGCTCTCGACGATGAGCATCTGCTCGATCGAGGACGTCGCCGCGCACACGAAGAAGCCGTTCTGGTTCCAGCTCTACGTGATGCGCGACCGCGAGTTCATCGAGCGCCTGATCGACCGCGCCAAGGCCGCCGGCTGCGACGCGCTGGTGCTGACGCTGGATTTGCAGATCCTCGGCCAACGCCACAAGGACCTGAAGAACGGCCTCTCGGCGCCGCCCAAGCCGACGATCGCCAACCTCATCAACATCGCCACCAAGCCGCGCTGGTGCCTGGGGATGCTGGGCACGCGGCGGCGCCAGTTCGGCAACATCGTCGGCCACGTCAAGGGCGTCGAGAACATGGGCAGCCTCTCGGACTGGACGGCCAGGCAGTTCGACCCGCGGCTGAACTGGGGCGACGTCGAGTGGATCAAGAAGCGCTGGGGCGGCAAGCTGATCCTCAAGGGCATCCAGGACGTCGCGGACGCGCGCCTGGCGGTGGACAGCGGCGCCGACGCGCTCATCGTCAGCAACCACGGCGGCCGCCAGCTCGACGGCGCGCAGTCGAGCATCGAGGCGCTGCCGGCGATCGTCGCCGAGGTCGGCGAGCGGATCGAGGTGCACATGGACGGCGGTATCCGCAGCGGGCAGGACGTGCTCAAGGCCTGGGCGCTGGGTGCGCGCGGCACCTACGTCGGCCGCGCGATGGCCTACGGCCTGGGCGCGATGGGCAAGGAGGGCGTGGTCAAGGCGCTCGAGCTGATCCGCAACGAGCTCGACCTGACGATGGCCTTCTGCGGCCACACGCGGCTCGAGACGGTGGACCGCTCGATCCTGCTGCCGGGCACCTACCCGGGCTGAGCGCGGTGCGGTTCCTGGCGGCGGCCGCGATCGCCGCGATCGCCGCGATCGCCGTGACCGGCGCGACCGGAGCGATCGGCGACGCACCCGGATCTCGCGGGTGCCGCATGCGGCCCTCGGTGCGGGCGAGGCGATGAGGACGCATCGCCTGGACCTCGCGCTGCAGGGTGGCGGCACGCAGGGCGCGTTCACCTGGGGCGTGCTGGACCGCCTGCTCGAGGACGAGCGCATCCGCTTCGGCGCGATCAGCGGCTCGAGCGCCGGCGCGATGAACGCCGTCGCGCTGGCGGCGGGCTGGACCGAGGGCGGCCGCAAGGGCGCGCGCGAGGCGCTGCTGCGCTTCTGGTCGCGCGTGGCCGACTCGCTTCGGCTGGCCCAGTGGGCCAGCGCGTGGATGGGCATGGTGCCGGACCCGGCGCTGGCCGCCAGCGCTCCGCTGCGCGCCGCGATGGAGATCGCGCAGGCCTGGCTCGCGCCTTCGGCCGACGCCAACCCGCTGCGCAGCGTGCTGCGCGAGACGATCTCCTTCGACGCCGTGCGCCGCTGCACCGAGATGCAGGTCTACGTCGGCGCGACCGTGGTGCGCACCGGCCAGCTGCGCATCTTCGAAGGTCGCAGCCTGGACGTCGACGCCGTGCTGGCCTCGGCCTGCCTGCCCACGCTCTTCCCCGCGGTCGTGATCGACGGCGAGGCCTACTGGGACGGCGGCTTCATGGGCAACCCTTCGCTGCTGCCGCTGCTGGACCATTCGCCCACGCTCGACCTGATGCTGGTCCAGCTCTATCCCAGCCGCCGCCGCGCGATGCCGCAGACGGCCGCGCAGATCGTCGAGCGCATCCAGGAGATCGGCTTTCACGGCAGCCTGGTGAAGGAGCTGCGTTCGCTGGCGATCCTGCAGCGCGTGGTGCGCGACGAAGGCCTGGACACGACGCGCGCGCGCGTGCCGCTGCTGCGCAAGGCGGGGCGGCTGCGCATCCATCGCATCGAAGGCGGCGAGCCGCTCGATGCCTTGTCCACGCCGCGGCCGCTGCAGTCGAGCTGGCACCAACTGCTGGCGCTGCGCCGCGCCGGCCACGCGGCCGCCGACGCCTGGCTGCGCGAAAACGCCACCCACCTCGGCCGCCGCGGCACGGTGGACCTGATCGCCGAGTTCCTCGACAACGGCGGGCGTTGACGAGGCGCGCTCGTGGCGCGTGAACGGGTGCTACGCGCGCTCGATGCGCGTGAACGGGTGCTACGCGCGCTCGATGCGCGTGAACGGGTGCTACGCGCGCTCGATGCGCGCGTAGGCCGAATGGTTGTGGATGGACTCGAAGTTCTCGACCTCGACCGCGTAGCGGCCGATGCGCGCGTCCTGGTTCAGGCGCAGTGCCACGTCGCGCACCAGGTCTTCGACGAACTTGGGGTTCTCGTAGGCGCGCTCGGTCACCCACTTCTCGTCGCTGCGCTTGAGCATGGGCCAGATCTCGCTGCTCGCCGACTCCTCGGCAAAGCGCACGAGTTCGTGCCATTCGATGGCCTGCAGCAGCTCGACCCGGATCGTCACCAGCGAGCGCTGGTTGTGCGCGCCGTAGTCGGAGATCTCCTTGCTGCACGGGCACAGGCTCTTCACCGGCACGCCGACCTCGGCCCAGACGGTGGTGGCGCCCGCGCGCGTCTCGGCGATCCAGCGGCCCTGGACGTCGAGCAGGCTGGCCAGGCCGGAGACCGGCGCGCGCTTGCGCAGGAAGAAGGTGAAGGCGACGTCGATCCGGCCCTCCTGCGCGTGCAGCAGCTCGAGCATCTGCGCGTGGCGCTGGCGCAGCACGGCCGCGTCCAGCGGCTCGGTGTTCTGCTCCAGCCAGGCGACGAAGCGCGACATGTGCGTGCCCTTCTGCTCGGCGGGCAAGGCCACGTCCAGCGTCCAGGTGCCGGTGGCGGGCTGCACGGCGCCGGCCACGCGCAGTTGCAGCGGGTAGCGCAAGGCCTTGACGCCCACGCGCTGGATGGCGAGGTGGCGCTCGTCGCGCTCGCTCTGCGTGTCGGGGATGTGGAGGGCGTCGGTCAGCTTGCTCATCGGGGGACGGAGGCTCGCGTCGATCGCGCCGATCGCGCCGCGACGCCCTTGCATAGACAGGTCGGTGACATGCCCGGCACGCCGCTTCAGTCGCCGACGGCGCTGAGCGTGCGCCGCGGCACGAAGCGCTGGCGGATCGCCTGCTCGAGGCCCGCGGCATCCAGCCCGCACTGCGCGAGCAGCCGCGCCGGGTCACCGTGCTCGATGAAGCGGTCGGGCAGGCCCAGGTGCAGCAGCGGCAGCGCCAGCCCGGCGGCGGCCAGGCACTCGCCCACCGCGGAGCCTGCGCCCCCGGCGATGCAGCCTTCTTCCACCGTGACGATGGCCTCGTGGCTGCGCGCCATCTCGAGCAGCAAGGCCTCGTCCAGCGGCTTGGCAAAGCGCATGTCGACGACGCTGGCGTCCAGCTTCTCGGCCGCCGCCAGCGCCGGGTGCAGCACGGTGCCGAAGGCGAGGATGGCGATGCCACGGCCCTTGCGGCGCAGCACGCCCTTGCCCCACGGCCATTCGGCCAGTCCGGGCTCGATCGCCGCGCCGACGCCGGCCCCGCGCGGATAGCGCACGGCCACCGGGTGCCCGTGGCGGAACGCCGTGGTCAGCGCAGCGCGGCATTCGTTCTCGTCGCTGGGCACCAGCATGCTGCAGTTGGGCAGGCAGCGCACGAAGGCGATGTCGAAGGCCCCGGCGTGCGTCGGACCGTCGGCGCCGACGATGCCGGCGCGGTCGAGCGCGAAGACCACCGGCAGGTCCTGGATCGCCACGTCGTGCACGAGCTGGTCGTAGCCGCGCTGCAGGAAGGTCGAGTAGATCGCCACCACCGGCTTCAGGCCCTCGCAGGCCAGGCCCGCGGCGAAGGTGACGGCGTGCTGCTCGGCGATGCCGACGTCGAAGTAGCGCTTGGGGAAGCGCTGCTCGAACTCGACCAGGCCCGAGCCTTCGCGCATCGCCGGGGTGATGGCGACCAGCCGCTCGTCGGCCTGCCCCATGTCGCACAGCCACTGGCCGAAGACCTGCGTGAAGCTGGGCTTGGGCGGCGTCGCCGGCTTGACGAGGCCGATCGCCGGGTCGAACTTGCCGGGGCCGTGGTAGTTGACGGGGTCGGCCTCGGCGAGCTTGTAGCCGTAGCCCTTCTTCGTCACCACGTGCAGGAACTGCGGGCCCTTGCGGCCGCGCAGGTTCTCGAGCGTGGGGATGAGCGCGTCGAGGTCGTGGCCGTCGATCGGGCCGACGTACTGGAAGCCGAACTCCTCGAAGATCGTGCTCGGCACCAGCATGCCCTTGGCGTGCTCCTCGAGGCGCCGCGCGATCTCGAACAGCGGCGTGTGCTTGAGCACCGCCTTGGCGCCTTCACGCGCGGCGTCGTAGAAGCGCCCGCTCATCAGCCGCGCGAGGTACTTGTTGAGCGCACCCACCGGCGGGCTGATCGACATGTCGTTGTCGTTGAGCACCACCAGCAGGTCGGCGTTGTCGCCGCCGTGCGCCACGCCCGCGTTGTTCAGCGCCTCGAAGGCCATGCCGGCGGTCATCGCGCCGTCGCCGATGATGGCCACCGCCTTGCGCTCCTCGCCCTTCAGGCGCGCCGCGCGCGCCATGCCAAGGGCAGCCGAGATGCTGGTCGAGCTGTGCGCGGTGCCGAAGCTGTCGTACTCGCTTTCCTCGCGCCGCGGGAAGCCGCTGATGCCGCCGAGCTGGCGCAGCGTGCGCATGCCTTCGCGCCGGCCGGTGAGGATCTTGTGCGGATAGGTCTGGTGGCCAACGTCCCACACCAGCCGGTCCCACGGCGTGTTGAACACGTAGTGCAGCGCGATCGTCAGCTCCACCGTGCCGAGGTTGCTCGAGAGGTGGCCGCCGGTCTGGCTCACGCTCTGCAGCACGAAGGCGCGCAACTGCTCGGCAAGGCGCGGCAGTTCCTGGCGCGGCAGCCGGCGCAGGTCGGCCGGGCCGACGATGGTCTCGAGCAGGTTCTCGCCCTGCACCTCAGCTCTCCCGCTCGACGATGCGTTCGGCCAGCCTGGACAGCGTGCCGATGTCGCCAAGCCCGCTGCGCGCAAGTGCGGCCTGCGCCTGCGCGTGCAGCTCGTCGGCCTGGCGGCGCGCGGCCTCCAGCCCGAGCACGCTGACGTAGGTCGGCTTGTTGCAGTCCAGGTCCTTGCCCGCGGTCTTGCCGAGGGTGGCCGACTCCTGCGTCACGTCGAGGATGTCGTCGACGATCTGGAACGCCAGGCCGATCGCATCGCCGTATTCGCCGAGCGCGCGCCAGGCCTGCGCCTCGATCCGGCCGCAGGCCGCGCCCATCATCACGCTGGCCTGCAGCAGCGCGCCGGTCTTGCGGCGGTGCATGTCGCGCAACTGCGCGTGCGCAAGAGGCTTGCCCACGCTGGCGAGGTCGATCGCCTGGCCGCCGGCCATGCCGGCATGCCCGGCCGCGCGCGCCAGCAGCGCGCACAGGCGCGCCGACAGCGGCGGCGGCAGCTCGAAGTCCTCTTCCTGCCCGGGCGCCGCCGTCAGCAGCTCGAAGGCCAGCGTGTGCATGGCGTCGCCGGCCAGCATCGCCTGCGCCTGGCCGTACTGCACGTGCACGGTGGGCTTGCCGCGGCGCAGCACGTCGTTGTCCATGCAGGGCATGTCGTCGTGGATCAGCGAGTAGGCGTGGATCAGCTCCACCGCGACCGCCGGCCGCATCGCCGCGCGCTCGTCGCCCCCGGCCGCGCGCGCGGCGGCCAGCACCAGCAGCGGACGCACGCGCTTGCCGCCGTCGAGCACGCCGTAGCGCATCGCCTGCCCAAGCCCCGCGGGCGCCGCTTCCGGCACCCAGGCCTGCAGCGCCGCCTCGACGGCAGCCTGCGCCTGCTGCTTCCAGCTCTCGAAGGCCGCAGCCTTCATGCCGTGGGCCAAGCCTCGAGCCGGCCGTCCTCGAGCTGCTTGACCTGCTCCTCGACCGCCTGCAGCCGCTGCCGGCACCAGGCCAGCAGATCGGCGCCACGGCGATAGCTCTCGAGCAACTGGTCCAGCGGCAACTGCCCGGCCTCCATGCGCTGCACGAGCTGGTCGAGCTCGTTCACCGCCTGCTCATAGCTGGCGGGTTCCTTCGGGGTCGTGCTGCTGCGGGCCATGGCGGTGCCGGATGCGAAGCGTGGGATTTTAGACGGTCGAGAGGGTCCCACCCCCCGGGGCAGGGTGATCGCCGAGCTTGCCGCCCCGTGCGCAGGGGCCGCCGCTAAAATCGGCGCCCCGCTGCGCAGCCCGCAAGCCGCAGCGCGTTCGTTCCCGCCTGCGGGGCCACCAGGCGGGGGTTTGGACACCTTGCCGGAGAACCATCCGCACCATGTCTGACCTGAGCATCCGTCTCGAAGCTCTGCACCACAGCCGCACGCAGCTCGGTGTTGCCACCTACTTCGACGAGGACCTGTACCGCAAGGAACAGTCACTCATCTTCGAGCCCGGTCCGCGCTACCTCGGGCACGAACTGGCGATCCCCGAGGTCGGCAACTACCACGTGCTGGCGCAGGAAGGCAAGGGCCGTGTGCTCGTGCGATCGGAGCGCGGCATCGAGCTCATCTCCAACGTCTGCCGCCACCGGCAGGCGATCATGCTCGAGGGCCGCGGCACGACCGCAGGCGGCAACGTCGTCTGCCCGGTGCACCGCTGGACCTACGACCTGCAGGGCAAGCTCATCGGCGCCCCGCACTTCGCCGAGGATCCCTGCCTGCACCTCAACAACGACCCGCTGCACAACTGGCACGGCCTGCTCTTCGACGGCGAGGGACGCAACGCCGCGGCCGACCTCGCGGGGATGGGCCCGGCCGCGCAGCTCGACTTCAGCGGCTACGTCTTCGACAAGGCGATCCTGCACGAGTGCAACTACAACTGGAAGACCTTCATCGAGGTCTACCTCGAGGACTACCACGTCGGCCCCTTCCATCCCGGCCTGGGCTCCTTCGTCACCTGCGACGACCTGCGCTGGGAGTTCGGCGCCGAGCACTCGGTGCAGACGGTGGGCGTGCACGAGCGCCTCGCCCGCGCCGGCTCGCCGACCTACCAGCGCTGGCACGACGCGGTGCTGAAGTTCCGCGACGGCCAGGCGCCGACGCAGGGCGCCATCTGGCTCACCTACTACCCGACGGTGATGGTCGAGTGGTACCCGCACGTGCTCGTCGTCTCGACGCTGTTCCCGCAGGGCCCGCGCAAGACGCTGAACATGGTCGAGTTCTTCTACCCCGAGGAGATTGCCGCCTTCGAGCGCGAGTTCATCGAGGCCGAACAGGCCGCGTACATGGAGACCGCGATCGAGGACGACGAGATCGGCGAGCGCATGGACGGCGGCCGCCTGGCCCTGCTGCAGCGCGGCGACGACGAAGTCGGCCCCTACCAGAGCCCGATGGAAGACGGCATGCAGCACTTTCACGCCTGGTACCGCAGGCGCATGGGGATGGCGGCCGAGGCTTGACCGAAAGCGCCCCGAACGCGCAGCGCCGCTCCACGCTGCGCGTTTTCTCGCCTTCGCCTGCGACAGCGCAAACTCCGCCGGCACCCGAAGGTCCCGACCCCGCGTGCGCGCACCTATCGTCCGGCTTTTCGTGAAAGGAAAGCCATGACCGGGAAGATCGAAGGCGTCGCGCGCGAGGTGTGCGAGGCCACCGAGTACGTTTGCTTCGTCACCCAGGGTCCCGAGGGCCCGCACCTCTCGGGGCACTGGGGCAGCTACATGAAGATCGACGAGTCCGGCCAGACGCTGCTCTTCCCGCTTGGCCGCTTCCAGCGCACCGAGCAGAACCTGCGCACCGACCCGCGCATCCAGATCATGGCCGCCTCGCACAAGGTGCAGGGCACGCGCAGCCCGGGCCAGGGCTGCGTGATCGACGGCACCGGCGAAATCGTTCGCGAAGGCGCGCCGCTCGAGCAGATCCGCGAGCGCTTCCCCTGGGCCCGCGGCGC
>CAUJJO010000148.1 GCA_963205125.1 Pseudomonadota bacterium
GCCGCCCAGGCCCTCGACGCGGCGGATGTTGACGAGCCGCGGGCCGTAGCTGCGCACGCCGGACTCGGTCTGCGGCGCGAGGTCGGTGCCGCCGGCCAGCACCGTCGCGCCGCCGGGCAGCGCCAGTGCGGCCAGCGCCTGGTCCAGGCGCGTCGGCGCCAGGTACTTCTGAACCGCCTCGTTCGTCATTGGACGACCCTCCGCGCGGCGCGCTGCGGGATGAGCGCTTGGGAGCGGCCCGGCGCGCTCATGCGGCCTGCTCCTCGCGGTGGTCGAAGCGCACCGGCTCGCGGAAGCGCCCGAAGACGCCGACCAGGCGCTGCGTGATCTCGCCCACCGTGGCGTAGGCCTTCACCGCCTCGACGATGGCCGGCATCAGGTTGGCGCCGCTCTTGGCGTCGGCCGTCACGCGCACCAGCGCGCGCTCGACGGCGACGCGGTCGCGCTCGGCGCGGATGCGCGAAAGCGCAGCCCGCTGCGCCTGCGCCGCGGCGGCGTCGTAGGGGTGCAGCTCGACCGGGCGCTGCACCTCCTCGTCGCTGCGGTAGCGGTTGACGCCGACCTTGGGGAAGGCGCCGCTCTCGATGGCGCGCGCCATGCGGTAGGCCTGCGAGGACACGCGCGACTGGATGGTGCCGTCGGCGATCAGCTTGACGATGCCGCCCGCGGCGTCGGTCTCGGCGATGATGCGCTCCATCTCGCTGCGCATCTGGTTGGTCATGGTCTCGACGTAGTAGGAGCCGCCCAGCGGGTCCACCGTCTCGGCCAGCCCCATCTCCTCGACCAGCAGCTGCATGGTGCGCAGCGAGATGCGCTGCGCGTACTCGCTGGGGATGGTGTAGGCCTCGTCGTAGCAGCAAAGCGCCATCGTCTGCGCGCCCGAGAGCGCGGCCAGCAGCGCGTAGTAGGCGCCGCGCACGATGTTGTTCTCCGGCTGCTCGAGCGTGAGGCCGCCGCCGCCGCCGCCGGCGATCATGCGCAGCCACATCGAGCCCGGCTTCTGCGCGCCGTACTCCTCCTTCATGATCTTGGCCCACAGGCCGCGGCCGGCGCGGAACTTGGCGACCTGCTCGAAGATGTTGCCGAAGATGTTGAAGTTGTAGGACAGGCGCCCGGCGAACTCGTCGACCGCAACGCCGCGCTTGATGACCTCGTCGGCGTAGGCGCGCGCGATGCAGAAGCCGAAGGCCATCTCCTGCGCCGGGGTCGCGCCCGACTCGCGGATGTGGTAGCCGCAGACCGAGACCGGGCTGTACTTGGGTGCGTGCTCGGCGCAGTACTCGATGGTGTCGCCGACGAGCCGGATCGAGGGCTCGACGGGGTAGATCCACGTCCCGCGCCCGACGAACTCCTTGAGGATGTCGTTCTGCGCCGTGCCGCGCAGCGTCTTCGGGTCGAAGCCGCGCTTCTCGGCCATCGCGAGATACATCGCGATCAGGATCGCTGCCGAGCCGTTGATGGTCAGCGAGACGGTGATCTTGTCGAGGTCTATGCCCTCGAAGGCGGTCTCGAAGTCGCGCAGCGTGTCCACCGCCATGCCCACGCGCCCGACCTCGCCCTCGGCCATTGCGTCGTCGGAGTCCAGGCCGCACTGCGTCGAGAGGTCGAAGGCGACGTTGAGGCCCGTCTGCCCGTTGTCGATCAGGAACTTGAAGCGGCGGTTGGTGTCTGCGGCGTTGCCGAAGCCCGTGTACTGCCGCATCGTGAACGGCTGCTTGCGGTACATCAGCGGGTGGATGCCGCGCGTGAACGGGTATTCGCCGGGCAGGCCGAGCATGGCCAGGCCGCCGCTGGCCTCGACATCCGCGGCGGTGTAGAGCGGCTTGACCTCGATGCCCGATTCGTTCTTCACCGGGCGCACGCGGGGGGGCTGGTTCATGACAGGTTCTCCCGAATGAAGTCGCAGATGGCGTCGAGCTTGCTGCCGGTGGCGAACACGCCCTTGAAGCCGAGCGCGCGCAGCGGCTCGTGGTCGGCAGCCGGAATATTGCCGCCGATGATCCAGAGGCGGTCTCCCATTCCCGCTTCTTCCAGCAGGGGCTTGAGCCGCGTGCAGAAGGGCAGGTGCGCGCCGGCCATCGAGGACAGCGCGATGACGTCCGGGTTCTCGCGCCGCGCCGCGTCGACGACCATCTCGGGCGACTGGCGCAGTCCCGTGTAGTGCACGTCGAAGCCGGCGTCCAGCAGCGCGCGCGCCACCACCTTGGCGCCCTGGTCGTGCCCGTCCAGCCCCGGCTTGGCGAGGACGATCTTGATGCGTCGCTCGGTGTTCAAGATGCCACCTCCTTCGCGATGATGAGTTTGAGGATCTCGCTGGTGCCGCCGCCGATCAGCGTGAAGCGCACGTCGCGCAGGTAGCGCTGCACCGGGTACTCCATCGCGTAGCCGTAGCTGGCCAGCACGCGTGCGGCCTGGTCGCAGATCGTCGCGGCGGTCTCGGTGGCGTGCAGCTTGGCCATCGCCGCCTCCTTGTGGTGCGGGCGGCCTGCCGCATGCAGCCAGGCGGCGTGGCGCACCATGTGCTCGGCCGAGGCGAGCAGCGTGGCCATCTCGGCGAGCTTGAACTGGATCGCCTGGAAGCGGTTGATCGGCTTGCCGAACTGCACGCGCTCGGCGGCGTAGCGGCGCGCTTCGTCGAGCGCTGCGCGCGCCACGCCGAGCGCCATCGCGCCGGTGATGACGCGGATCTCGGCCAGCGTCCTGCGCAGGTGCTGCTCGCCGTCGCCGACCTCGCGCGAGAGGCGGTGCGAGTCCGGCACGAAGCAGTCGTCGAAGGCGACTTCCGAGGTCGGCAGCGCCCACACGCCCATCTTGTGGATGGCGCGCCCGACGACGAGGCCGGGGAAGTCGCGCTCGACGAGGAAGATGGTCAGCTTGCCCTCGGGCCCGCTGCCGCCGACCTTGGCGAAGACGGTGAAGAAGTCGGCCACCGGCGCCGAGGTGATCCAGGTCTTGCGCCCGCGCAGCCGCCAGCCGCCGTCGACCGCGGTGGCGGTGGTCGTGATGCCGCCGAGATCCGAGCCGGCGCCGGGCTCGGTCATGCAGATGGCGCCGATCTTCGCGCCGCTGAGCGCGGGCTTGAAGAGGCGCTCGACGATGTCGGCGTTGCCCAGCAGCTGCAGGAACTTGGTGCCCATCAGCGACTGCATCGCCGCGGCGCCGGCCAACGACATCGAGCCGCGCGCGATCTCTTCCAGCGCCAGCGCGAACTCGGGCAGCGCAAGCCCCGAGCCACCCAGTGCCTCCGGGTAGCGCATGCCGAAGAAGCCGAGGCTCCCGAGCTCGGCGAAGAGCTCGCGCGGGAAGGCGTGCGCCTCGTCGAGCGCCGCGGCCTGCGGCACGACGCGCTCGTCGACGAAGCGCGCGAAGGCCTCGCGGATCGCGCGCTGGTCCTCGCTCAGCTCGAAGTTCACGCCTTCTCTCCGGCAAGGGCCAACTCGGCCTCGGTGGCGCCGTAGTCGCGCATGGCCGCCTCGCGCGAGATGATGCCGTTCCTCACCTCCTCGGCGAGCAGCCTGCGCTCGCGCAGCTTGGGGTCGCCGAAGCCGCCGCCGCCGTTGGCCACCTGGTGGTAGCGGGTGCCCTTGGGCACGCCGGTGATGAGGTCCTTGTTGCGCGGCACGACGGTGCGCCCGTCGGGGTAGTGCAGGCGGATGAAGTTCAGCCCCGCCCCCTGGCCGCCGGCCAGACCGAACGCGCCCTCGAAGTCGCCGTCGCCGAAGGTGACGAGCTGGGTGTCGTCGCTGCCGATCTCGAACACCGTCTCCACGCCCAGGCCGCCGCGCCAGCGCCCGGGGCCGGCGGAATCGGCCAGCAGTTCGTGCTTGAGCAGCCGGTGCGGCGTCTGCTGCTCGAACATCTCGTAGTCCTGGTCGAGCACGCCGCCGGAGGCGTCGATCATGCCGATGTGGTCGTAGCCGTCGCAGCCCTGCAGCGCGCCCGAGCCGCCCTTCAGGCCCATGAAGCCGATGTCGACGTACTTCTCGCCGCTGCGCGGGTCGATGCCCGTGGTCAGCGAGGCCAGCAGGTTGTTCCAGCCCGCGGTGACGCGGTCGGGCAGCACCGGCGCGAGTGCGCGCTGGATGGCGTCGGCGTTGGGCGGGCAGAGGTGGTTGCCGAAGGTCGTCGCCTTGGGGTAGGCGGCGTTCAGGATGGTGCCCTCGGGGATGACGATCTCGATGGGCTCGACCATGCCCTCGTTGTGCGGGATGTCGGGGTTGACCATCTGCAGCAGCGTGAGGATGGTGGCCGAGGCGCTCGAGGTGAAGGTACCGTTGACGAAGCCGTTGGTCTGCGCGTCGGTGCGCGAGTAGTCGAAGCGGATGGCCTGGTCCTGCACGTCGATGTCGACGCGGATCGTGAACTTGCTGCCCTCGTGGCGGCCGTCGTAGTAGACGTAGCCCTCGCCGCTGTAGCGGCCGTTGGGGATCTTGGCGATCTCGGCCTGCATCATGCGCCGCGTGGCGTCGAAGAGCGCCTGCTTGTGCGCCTCGTAGCTGCCGCGCCCGTACTTGGCGAGCAGCTCCAGCAGGCGGCGCGCGCCGATCTCGCAGGCGCCCATCTCGGCCTTCATGTCGTGCTGCACGATCTCCAGGCGCACGTTGGCGAAGATCAGGTTCCACACGTCCTGGCGCAGCCGGCCGCGGTCGACCACCTTCACCGCGGGGATGCGCAGCGCCTCCTGCCAGACCTCCACGGCGTTGGGGTTGTAGCCGCCCGCGACGTTGCCGCCGATGTCGGCCTGGTGGCCCTTGACGGCGGTCCAGCCGACCAGCTCGCCCTCGAAGAAGACGGGCTTGAAGACGGCGACGTCGTTGTTCTGGTTGCCCAGGCTGAAGACGTCGTTGTGGAAGAAGACGTCGCCGTCGTGGATGTCGCCCTCGAAGGTCTTGCGGATGTGCTTGCACACCGGCGCGAGCGAAAAGGCGAGGATGGGCAGGTTCTCGGTCTGCTCGAGCATGCGGCCCTCGGCGTCGTAGAGGCCGGTGACGTAGTCCTTGGCCTCGCAGAGGATGGGGCTGCGCGTCGTGCGCTCCATCGAGATGCTCATCTCGTCGGTGATGGCCTTGAAGCTGCGCGCGTAGACCGAGAGCAGGATGGGGTCGATCGTCGTCATGGCGGGGCTCCGGTTCAGGCGAGGGCGGCGGCGACGAGGTCCTCGCGGCCCTTGGCGTACAGCACGAAGGAGCCCAGGCCGTCGACGAGGGCGTCGAAGCCCTCGGAGACGAAGATCGCCGTCGTCTGCTGCTCGATCAGCGCCGGGCCCTGGACGCGGTGGCCGGCGCGCATGCGGTGGCCGTCGTAGACCGCGACCTCGGCGAAGTCGTCGCGCTCGGGCAGGTACATGCGGCGGCCGCCCTTGCGCGCGGCACTCGCGTCGGGCGTGCCCGCGGCCTGGCGCGCGATCTGC
>CAUJJO010000149.1 GCA_963205125.1 Pseudomonadota bacterium
TTGGCGCCGCCGCCCACGCGCACCGCGTACTTCTGCGCCTGGCGCAGCCCCGGCAGCGTCTTGCGCGTGTCGAGCACGACGCAGCCGCGCGGATTGGGCGAGAGGCCGGCGATCGCGTCGACGTAGAGGCGCGTCGTCGTCGCCACCGCCGAGAGCAGCTGCAGGAAGTTCAGCGCCGGCCGCTCGGCCGAGAGCAGCGCGCGCGCGTCGCCCTCGAGGCGCACGAGCTCGGCGCCCTGCTCGACGCGCTGCCCTTCGGCCACGGCCCAGGTGATCACCGCCTGCGGGTCGAGCGCCAGCACGCAGGCGTCGAACCAGGGTCGGCCGCAGATCACCGCCTCCTCCTTGGCGCGCACGCGCGCCGTCGCGCGGCGCTGCGCGGGCACGAGCCGTGCCGTCCAGTCGCCGGACCCGAGGTCTTCGGCCAGCGCGTCGCGGACGTTGCGCTGCAGGGCTTCTTCGAGGGTCTCGTTGTGATCGAACATCGTCTTCAGGCTTGCGATCGTGGGGGCGCCGCGTCGTAGAGCGCAGCCGCCTGCAGCAGCCGCTCGTGCACGCGTCGGCGCAGCGACGCCGGCTCCCGCACCTGCACCTGCGGCCCCTGGCGCAGCACGTCCATCACGAGCTCGGTCTCGTCGACGTAGGGCAGGCGCAGCTCCCAGGCACTGGCACCGGGCTCGCCGAGCCAGCGCCCCTGCTGGTCGGGGTGCCACTGCTCGCGGCTGGCCCATTGTGCCGCCTGCGCGTCGAAGCGCAGCAGCGCCCAGCGCGGCTTGCCGCCGGCGAAGATGCCGTAGCCGGCGTCCATCTCCGCCTGCACGCGCGCAAGTGGAACCTCGCGCGCCTTGGCCGGCAGCACCTGCGCGGCCTCGACCGCGTCGAGCGCGAAGCGCAGCAGGCGCTCGCGCCGGTGGCACCAGGCGTCCAGGTACCAGGTGTTGCGGTAGTGCACGAGGCGCTGCGGCGAGACCTCGCGCTCGCCGCGTTCGCCGCGCCCGCGCGTGAGGTAGGTCATCGCCAGCCGCCGCCGCTGCAGCAGCGCCTGCGCGACGCGCTCGAAGAAGGGCCCGGGCACCGGCCGCTTGGCGGCGCTGACGATCTTCACGCGCTGCATCAGCGCGCCCGCGTCGGGTTGCGTGCCCTCCAGCATGCCGTGGATGCGGTCGAGCAACGGCTGCAGGTGGCGGCTGATGACGCCCTCGCTGTCCAGCTCCGAGAGCAGTTGATGCGCCATCAGCAGGCTGTAGAGCTCGCGCTCGTCAAACCACAGCCCGGGAAGCTCGTGCTTCTGGCCACGGTACTCGGCGCCGAAGCGATAGCCGTTCACGTCGCGGTCGTAGACGATCGGCGCGCCCAGACGGTCGCGCAGGAACTCGAGGTCGCGCTTGAGTGTCGCCGGCGAGACCTCGAGCTCGTCCAGCAGCGCCTGGAAGCTCAGGTGCCCGCGGCTCCTGATCAGCAGCTCGATCTTGTAGACACGGTCGGTGCGGGCCATGGCCGCGAGGTTAACGCGGCGGCAGCGTCACGCCCACCCTCTCGCCCACCCTCTCGCCCACCATCTCGCCCACCGCGCACGCAGACCGACGCGCGCTCGCCCTGCTCCTGCACGCCCGCGCTACTGCATGAACCAGCCGTGGCTGACGACCAGCGACTGCCCGGTGAGCGCATTGCTCGGCCAGGCGGCGAAGGTGAGTGCGGCCTGCGCGACGTCGTCGACGGTCGTGAACTCGGCGTCGACCGTGTCCTTGAGCATCACGTTCTTGATCACGTCGGCCTCGCTGATGCCCAGCGCCTGAGCCTGCTCGGGGATCTGCTTCTCGACCAGCGGCGTGCGCACGAAGCCCGGGCAGATGACGTTGGTGCGGATGTTGTAGGGCGCGCCCTCCTTGGCGATGACCTTGGCCAGGCCCTCGAGGCCGTGCTTGGCGGTGACGTAGGGCGCCTTGAGCCTGGACGCCTCCTTGGAGTGCACCGAGCCCATGAAGATGATGCTGCCGCCGCGCCTGGAGGCGATCATCTGCCGCACCGCGGCGCGCGCGGTCAGGAAGCCGCCGTCCAGGTGCACCGCCAGCAGCTTCTTCCAGTCGGCGAAGCCGAAGTCCTGGATCGGCGCGACGATCTGGATGCCGGCGTTGCTGACGAGGATGTCGACTTCGCCCAGGTTCTGCCGCACGCGCTCGAAGCCGGCGTCGACCGAGGCCTCGTCGGCGACGTTCATGGCGACGGCAAGCGTGCGCACGCCCTTCTTCGCGATCGCGTCGGCCGTGGCCTGCGCGTCGGCCAGCCGCAGGTCGGCGATGACGACGCTGGCACCCGCGTCGGCGTAGACCTCGGCGATGCGCTTGCCCAGGCCGCTGGCGGCACCGGTGACGAGGGCGATGCGGCCCGCAAGGCTCAGCGTGGTGCGGGCCTGCACCGGGTTCGAGACGGCTTGGTTCATGGTCATTCCTTTCGGGGTGGGATGCGCACCGCGCGGTGCGACGTGATCAACGCGCCTTCGCCTCGAGCACGCGGAACTCGCCCGCGCCGACCGGCGGCTGGCGCTGCAGCAGCTCGAGCGCGGCGTTCATGTCGGCAAGGCCCGCGCCCCAGTGCTCGGTCATCGACAGGCGCGAGAACTCGTAGTCCTTGGTCTGCGTCTCGTAGGACTTGCGCCGGTGGACGACGTGCACCAGCGTCACCGGCGGATCGTCGGTGCCGGCCAGCAGCTCCTTCACCGCCGGCAGCTCGCGCTGGGTCGGCGTCAGGTGCGCGGCCAGCCGGCGCAGGCGCTGGTGCAGCTGGTGGCGCTGGCGCACCTGTTCGCTGACGCGGCGCGTCCGGCTCGAGTACTGGATGTCCTTGGCGCGCTCCTCGACGTCGGCCAGCGTCTGCGGCAGCGGCCCGCGCGCGCCGAAGAGGTCGACCTGGAAGATCGTCACCGGCGCCGTCGGCGACTCCTGCAGATGCGCCATCACGTGCGCCAGCGGCGTGTTGGAGACGACGCCGCCGTCCCAGTACCAGCGCTCGCCGATGCGGATCGCCGGAAAGCCCGGCGGCAGCGCGCCGCTGGCCATCACGTGATCCGCGGTGATGCGCTCGCGGCGGTTGTCGAAGTAGACGAATTCGCCGCTCTGCACGTCGACCGCCCCGACCGAGAAGCGCACCGGGCCGTCGTTGAGCAGGTCGAAGTCGACCAGCTCGAGCAGCGTGCGATGCAGCGGCGTGGTGTCGTAGACGCTCACCGGCGGCTGCGGCCACCAGGCCAGCGGCGCTCGCGGCGCGAAGAAGCCCGGCACGCCGTGCCAGGCGCCGAGCATCGCCATGCCCGTGTCCCACCAGCCGCGCATCGGGCCCAGCGCCTCGCCGACCGCGCTCGAAGGCAGCAGCGCGAGGCTGACCTCGTTCCAGAACGCCATCAGGCATTCGACCCGCCGCTCGGGCCGGTTGCCGGCGATCAGCGCCGCGTTGATCGCGCCGATCGAGATGCCGGCAACCCAGTCGATCGCGCGGTCCCGCTCCGCCAGGGCCTCGTAGGCCCCGGCCTGGTATGCGCCCAAGGCGCCGCCGCCCTGCAGGACGAAGGCGGTCCTCGGTGTGTGGTGTGCCGGCTTGCTGCGCTCCATGCTTGCCCTCGCTGGCGTTCGGTTGCGGCGCCCATCGTGCGCCGACGCGGATGCCAATGTCCAGCCCATGCCTTAGGCCTGGCTTAGGAAGTTGGAGAACTTACGGGCGGCTGTCGCGAGCCGGAGCCGGTTAGGCGAGGTGGGGCGGCCGCACGTCGCCTGACCTGCCGAGCGAGTCCGGTGCGAGCAGCCGCATCAGCACCGTGTCGAAGTAGGTGCCGTCGAAACGCATGCCGTGGCGCTTCACCGCTTCGTGCTCGAAGCCGAGCTGACGGTAGAGCGCGATGGCATGGGCGTTGTCGGCCCAGCCGACGACTTGCCCGCCCTGACAACAGACATGGCGCGCAATCGCCAGAGGGAGGTCAGGAATCTTGCCGCGGCAAGCGCCGACCGTTCCGAGCGGCGATCATCGACCCACCCCCGCGGCGCGGCGTGTCTTCCTGCTGACATAGGCCTTGAGCACCCCGTCGAGGCGGGTCTGCCAGCCCTCACCCGTGGCCTTGAAGTAGTCGATGACCTCCGGGCTGTAGCGGATCGAGACGAGTTGCTTTCGCTGCGGCGACGGCGGCCTGCCGCGCAGCGCGCGAAGCGGCACCATGGCCTTCAGCTGCGCGGCCGAAAGCGGCTGCGCATCCGGATCGGCTCTCGCCGCGGCGGTAATGGCCTTGTCTTCCTCGACCGTCGGCATCCGGATCGCCTTGCGATCAAGCGGCTTGGACATAGTGCTTCACCTCTCTTCGATTGGCGCGTCGCAGGCTGATGATGCGTCGCGTGTGATCGCGATCCACGAACGCGACGCAGTACAGCGTGCCCGACATTGGCACGAGCGCCACCAGGCGCGGCTCGCCATAGTCCATCCGCTCATCGACCCACACCAGGGCGTCGTTCCATTCGACATCCGCCGCCAGGGCCAGCGACAGACCGTGCTTGGCGAGGTTCAACCGATTCTTGTTCGGGTCGAAGACGATGCGCACGCTTTAGTGTAGCTACATCAAAACCAGGGATCAAGATGAAGAAGGCCGGGCTGACGAGGAGCCTGACCGACGAACGGCGGTGGCCGGGGTCGACAAGCCGGCGCGGCGGCCCGCGCCAATCCGGCGACACTTAGCGTCTTGCCCGCGGCCTCGGCCCCTTCCGAACTTCCATGTCCGACGCTTCACCCGACACCCCGGATTCCACGCCCCCCGTCGCGGCGGGCCGCCCGCGCCTGATCTATCCCTTCCCCGTCAAGCCCGCGCCCGGTGCGCGGCTCGAGGTGGCGCCCGGGGTGCACTGGCTGCGCATGCCGCTGCCCTTTCACCTCGACCACATCAACCTGTGGACGCTGCAGGAGGAAGGCGGCTACGCCGTCGTCGACACCGGCACGCGCAGCGAGGACGTGATCGCGCACTGGCAGGCGCACTTCGAGGCGACGAAGGACGAGGGCCAGCCCACGCGCGTCATCGTCACGCACATGCACCCGGACCACGTCGGCACCGCAGGCTGGATCGCGCGGCGCTTCGAGGTGCCGCTGTGGATGACGCGCCTCGAATACATGAGCTGCCGCGTGATGGTCGGCGACACCGGGCGCGAGCCGCCGCCCGACGCCATCGCCTTCTACCGCCGCGCCGGCTGGAGCCGCCACGCCATCGACGTCTACCGCGGTCGCTTCGGGCGCTTCGGTCTCTACATCCACGCGCTGCCCGAGAGCTACCGGCGCCTGCACGACGGGCAGTTGCTGCGCATCGGGGGGCGCGACTGGCGCGTCGTCGTCGGCAGCGGGCACTCGCCCGAGCACGCCTGCCTCTACTGCGCCGAGGACGGCCTCTTCATCAGCGGCGACCAGGTGCTGCCGCGCATCTCGTCCAACGTCTCGGTGCACCCGGTCGAGCCCGAGGCCGACCCGCTGTCGGACTGGCTCGCCTCGCTGCAGAAGCTGCGCCGCGAGGTCGCCGACGACGTGCTGGTGCTGCCCGCGCACAACGAGCCCTTCCGCGGCCTGCACGCGCGGCTGGATGCGCTGGAAAGCGGCCAGGAGATCGCGCTGACCCGCCTGCGCCGGCGCCTGGCCGAGCCGCGGCGGGCGATCGACGTCTTCGCCGCGCTCTTCGGCCGCCCGGTGCCCGAGGGCGACGTGAGCCTGCTCGGCCTGGCCACCGGCGAGAGCGTGGCCTGCCTGAACCATCTGCTCTACCGGGGCGAGCTCGAGGTCGAGGTCGTCGCGGCAGGGGTATGCTGGTACCGGATGAAGGCAGCGGGCTGAAGGGGGCGGTGGCGGGGCGCCGCCCTCACCCCGGCCCTCTCCCACGGGGTGGGAGAGGGGGAGAATCCGCGGCTTGCGTCGGGTGGCGTTCTCCGCTACATTGCTTCACGTGTGAATTGTTCGTACTTGATGCAATGAACGACATCGGCGGAGGCGTGGCATGAAGATCGTGTGCATCGGCGGCGGGCCGGCGGGGCTCTACTTCGGGCTGCTCATGAAGAAGCTCAACCCGGCGCACGACGTGACCGTGGTCGAGCGCAACCGCCCCTACGACACCTTCGGCTGGGGCGTGGTCTTCTCCGACGCGACCATGGACAACATGCGCCAGTGGGATCGCCAGAGCGCCGACGAGATCCAGGAAGCCTTCAACCACTGGGACGACATCGAGCTGCGCTTCAAGGGCCGCGTCCTGCGCTCGGGCGGCCACGGCTTCGTCGGCATCGGCCGCAAG